>CAZBGF010000197.1:0-4232 GCA_964491255.1 uncultured Verrucomicrobiota bacterium | reverse complement strand
TATTACAGTGTCGCCATCGCAGCCTTTTAACGTTGTATCCTTTACCGGTAATGACGTATACCCAGTGGATCCCGGATCGTGTACCCCGACTCTTGTTTCAACAAAGGTTAAATATGGGGTTGACACAGTGGATGAATTACAATCCTCTTCTATACTTTCGCACGTGTCCGTGCTGACTGATGGATCTGTAGTTGCTATTGAATGCCTTGATCCTCGGTTCAACTGGGATCCGACTGATATGAATCAATGGCCACTAGCCGTGTCTCCAACGCTTTCGAATAAAAATGTGTGTGCAACTAACCATTTAGAGACAACACTTGATTCTGACGGCGACACTGCAATGTATGTGGCTAATGATTCATTGAGCACTGTTGGGGAACTTGGATATCTTGTTTACGAGCCATGGAAAACAGTGAAACTTTACGGCACAAATGCGCACAGCGTTTTAGATACTTTCGCGTTGAGTACAAATACGACATACAGGGGGTTGGTAAATCCCAATTCTACAGTAACGAATGCGCTGGCAGTGGTGTTTGCTGATATGCCTGTTGATTCGTATCCAGGCGGGCCTTCAAATCGGCTCGACATGACCGATGCCGGCACCTTTGCCGGCAGAATCTATGATGCTGGGCCGTATACCAATCTTTCTGAGATGGGTAGAGGCTTGGCGGATACGGATTTCAACAATCTTCCTTCGGTTTCCATTGACAATGAGTTACAGAGGGAATCCTTTCTGCGGAATGCAGTCGGCCTGTTCAGTACACGTCAGAATCTATTCACAATCATTATCGAGGTGCATGCGGCATCGGGCAGACTTATTCCGAGGAATCCGGCAAAACAGCGCGCAGTAGCCATTGTCTGGCGTGATGCCTTTACAGGCGAGTGTTTTATCCGGTCAATCAAATGGTTGGAGGATTAAGGGGGATTGTCAGTGGTCAGTTGTCAGTGGTCAGTTGCGTAAGCCCGACGAAGCCAAGTAACAGTTAAGATATCCGAAGAATCTTGACAGGATAACATGATCGACTGGATTCGCAGTCTGGGTTGCATGCCCAGCAGTGCGGCCGTGTCTGTGTTAATCCGTTTTTAAACGTTTTGCCGAATTTGAGATTTTTTTCCGAAACACGATAACATTGTGGTTCAACAGCTATTCATTGAAAAAAAATCAAATTCGGCAAAATATTTCCAGTTTTGATCATCATGTTAATCCTGTTATCCTGTCAAAAATTTGACTTTTAATGGCTTTATAGATACAATAAATAAATGATTTGAATGTTTGACAACGGATATCATTGTTTTATAATTATAATGTAGAATTATTGGTTTTATTAGTGTCCATTAGTGGTTCCCGGTCCGGCAATCACCGGGGGTCTGCTGAAGCAGAAAGAAAAGAGGAGACTGTCTATGCAATATCCGTATTATATAATCAGCAGAATTATAATTTTCTTCTTTGTCGGCGTGCTTAATTTTCAATCGGTTTTCGCGCAGGCCCGTAAGACCGGCGCCGCGGCCAGGCCGCCGGTGTCTGCCCGGGAAAATGTGACTATCAAGAAAATCGAGGGTGTCAGCGCCGCGGGTATGATCAAGACACCGAAATATATCGTTGAGACAAAAGAAGAGAATAAAGTGTCACGGCAATGGGCACGGATTTCGGTGCGGTATGACACTAAGAGAGATTGGACAGATGCGCTGGAGTTTCGTTATTTTGTGTTGACGAAGAATCCGAGGGCGAAAATAAAAGCTAATCAGTATATGCTTTTCACAGCAACTGTAACTTACGTTGATATTGCAAAAGGGCGTCATGTAAGCACGGTGTTTCTTCGGCCAAACACTGTAAAGCGTTATGGGTATGTGGAAAAAGTGGCGGTGGAAATCTGGTCGGGCGGTGAGCAGGTAGCTGTGTCCTGCAGTCCGACCGCTAAACAGATGTGGTGGCAGATGATAGCCGGGAAAGTAAAAACCATTCAGGGTGTTCTGCTTAATCGCTCTCAGACGCCATTTGTTTTTGTCGGCTATGACGGACATGAGGCAATTAAGGAAAAGTAAACTTGACCGTATAGGAATTTGTATTTTTTGGACGCAGATTATAAGGATTTAATAAATTTGCGATTGAAGACTGAATAATAATCTAAAATTGAAAATCGTCAATCGAAAATAAATTAGCTGCGTATATCTTGCGAAAATCTGCGTCCTATTAATTTATCATATTCAAGTTCTTCAAGTTTTCAGGCGGTAGGCAAATTATTATGAACTTTTTCAAGTCCAATCGAGTACTGGCCATGGACATCGGCACCAGCGAGTTGAAACTGGCTGAGTTTTCATTTAGAAAGACTGGTATTGATGTATTGAACGTTGCGGTTCGTTCGTTAGGAATTGAACCTGACGCTAGCGAAGATACCAGCGCTGAGATTGTTATGGCTATCCAGGGAGTCCTTCGGGAAAAGAAGATTCGTCCAGCTCCTGTTGTGGTTTCCATGACCGGGCATTCAGCATTTCTCAGGCTGGTCAGATTACCACCTGTCAAACGCAATCGAATCTACCAGACTGTTCAATACGAAGCTTTGCAGAATGTGCCATTCCCGATTAATGAAGTGGTTTGGGATTATCAGCTGATGGGAAGTTCCCAGGATGAGCTGAATGTCATGCTGGTGGCGATTAAGGCGGATATTGTCGAGAATATTACTGATTGTGTAGTAGCGGCAGGGCTCGATCTGGAATTGGTGGATGTGGCGCCCATGGCTCTCTATAATGCGGTGCGATATAATTACGGTGAACTTGAGGGTTGTACGCTCGTTATTGACATCGGTGCCCGGGCAACCAACCTGGTCTTTATTGAAAAAGATCGTTTTTTCAGCCGGAATCTTCCAATTGCCGGAACAGGCAATGTGATTACCCGGCAGTTAATGAAGGAATTCAATCTTTCATTTCAGGACGCTGAAGAATTAAAACGGGCTAACGCGAGTGTGGCGTTTGGCGGCGCTTACGAGGATGATCCTGATATGGTGGTTTCCAAGGTGTCAAAGACCATTCGGAGCGCGATGACCCGGCTTCATGTAGAGGTGGGGCGTTCCATAAATTTTTACCGGCATCAGCAGGATGGAACGAATCCTGTCCGCGTATTTCTGGCCGGCGGTACAAGCGCGATAGCGCGGATGGATGATTTTTTCCGTGAAAAACTTAAAATCAAAGATGTGGAATATCTGAACCCTTTCAAAAACGTGTTCGTCCATGAATCAATTTCAACAGAAGATATCAGCGCCTGTGCCCATGTAATGGGGGAAGTGGTCGGAGCCGGTCTGCGACACGCGCTTCCATGTCCGCTTGAAATTAATTTACTGCCGCCAAGGATTGTGGCGGAAAAAGCATTCCGCCGGAAACAGCCCTATTTTATTGCGTCCGCCTTGAGCGTGATTATGATTATTCTGTGCTGGTTTATCTTTTTTTCGCAGATGTCACATCTGATTAAGGAGCGGGAAGACAAGATTAGCGCGCAAGTGATGAATTTTGAGGCTGTAGATAGCCAGTTAAACACGATTGAGAAACAGCAGAGTCAGTTGCAGGTGAAAGAAAATATTCTGTCGGATCTTGTGTATTTCCGGACGGAATGGCTCACAGTGCTGGACGGTATTCATTCATGTCTACTGGATGGGATGTGGTTGACTTCCGTGGTGCCGCTTTCGAAAAATGTGTTGGATAAGCCTGTCGAGGAAAAAACCACAGAGGCAGAGATCGCGGTTTCGGAGTCTGAAAGATTCATAAGACACTTTCGCCGCCAAACCGATAATCACCCATTTTATACCCATGTCCAGATCAATGGAATGATTTTTGCTGATAAAGCCACGGATAAATCTATTGCTTTGTTTCGTGACAGGCTCAGGAAGTCGCCTTTTTTCAGGGATGATACGGAAATTCGTTGGGTTTCTTTGCTTCATCAGGATGATTACGCCCGCGAATTTACCATTGAAATTGCTTTGGATGTTCCATTGATGTAATCAGAGGTCAGTAGTCAGTTGCAAAGAAGCAGGCGCTGTCAAAAGTAACATGAAAGAATGACAATTCCTAATCTTAATCTTATTCATAATCTCTCTTGAATGTTCCAAATATTTGCGCTGTAATGGCATAAGAGATTAAGATTATGATTAGGATTAAGAAGAGGAATAGGAATAAGGGAAGGATGTGACTTGAATTCTATTGGAAATAGGAGCAACTTTCAACTTATAATTTATAACTTATAA
>CAZBGF010000196.1:0-4250 GCA_964491255.1 uncultured Verrucomicrobiota bacterium | reverse complement strand
GTTTTGAGAATCTGAGAGGTAACTGCACTGCATTCTGAATTCTGTTGGAAAGAAATGCAACGAACAACTGGCAGCGGACAACGAACAACTGGTAGCGGACTGGTGTGCATTGGTATTACCGGTGGCATTGCATGCGGCAAAAGTCTGGTTGGAAAAATTCTGTCCGGGCTTGACGTTGACATCAGAGATGCTGATGATGTTGGCCATGAATTGATGGTGTCTGGAGAAGAACTTTTCAACAGGATTGTAGCACGTTTCGGCAGTGCAATTGTAGATTCTAATGGAGAGATTAACAGAAGTGCTTTAGGGCAAATTGTGTTTTCCGATCCGGCGAAACGCGATGAGTTAAACAGATTGATTCACCCTGAAATTTTTCGTGAACTGAAGGCTTGGATCAATGGTGGTGATGCCCGATCGTTGGTTTCGACGTCAAAGGAACCTGCCGATGGTTTTCGGCCGCGTATTTGTGCCGTGATTGTTCCATTGCTGTATGAGGTTGACTGGTTGGATTTGTGGGATTGGGTTATTTGCGTGGCAGCTCCGCGCAGTATACAGATCGAACGATTAAAGAGCCGTGGATTATCGCGTCAGGAAGCGCTGATCAGGATCAACGCTCAATCCCCTGTTGAGGAAAAGATAAAACGAGCGGATTATGTAATTTTTAATACTGGAACACGAGAACAAGTGAAAGATCAGATCACAAAAGTTTTTCAGGATATAATGGAACAAGTGAACGGTGAACACAGGAGGAAATGAAATAAAATGGAAGAGACAAAACCAACACGACGACGATACAACAAGAGTTCACAGCCCCGGGCTGATAAATCAACAACGTCCAGAGCTAATGAAGTTTCTTCACCGGCCCAGAGAGGTGTGAACGATCGTGACAATAATCATTCAAGTCCGAAAAAGACTGCAGACGCCGGAAACGGGTCTAAGATTTCCGATACCGGGAAAAGTATAGATAATTCAAAAAGCAATCCCGATTTTTTGAATCTTTATGACCTTCAGGAGACATCAGTGCCGGAACTTAATAATCTGGCAGTTCGTTTAGGCCTGGCAAACCTGGGCGCGCTTCGCAAGCATGAACTGATTTTTGAAATTCTAAAAGAAAGCTCGCGTTTGAAGGGGACGATGTACGGGAAGGGAGTTCTGGAAATTCTTTCAGATGGATTCGGTTTCCTGAGATCGCCATATTACAACTATTTGCCATGCCCTGAAGATATCTATGTTTCTCCCTCTCAGATTCGGCGTTTTGCTCTTCGCACCGGTGATTTAGTGGAAGGAGAAATACGGCCGCCTAAAGATAAGGAGCGTTTTTTCGCTCTTCTGAGAGTGGATAAAATAAACAGGCGAAATCCTGAAGAATCACGGAGTAAGATTCCTTTTGAAAATTTAACTCCTCTTTTTCCTGACCGTCGCATTCTGCTGGAATGTGATCCAGCAGAAGTTTCCATGCGGGTTATGGATCTTTTTACTCCAATCGGCATGGGTCAGCGCGGGTTGATTGTGGCTCCGCCGAGAACCGGCAAGACAGTACTGCTACAGAAAATCGCGAACAGTGTTACAGCCAATCACCCTGATGTAGAATTAATCGTGTTATTAATTGATGAACGTCCTGAAGAAGTAACTGATATGGCACGCAATACTTCGGCCCAGGTGCTGAGTTCAACTTTTGACGAACCGCCTGAACGGCATGTCCAGGTGGCTGAAATGGTAATTGAAATGGCAAAACGCATGGTTGAATGCGGTCAGGATGTTGTCATTTTGCTTGACAGTATTACTCGTCTGGCAAGAGCATACAATATAATGGAGCCTCACAGCGGAAAGATTCTTTCCGGCGGTGTGGACTCAAATGCTCTGCACAAGCCAAAACGGTTTTTCGGAGCTGCTCGCAATATAGAAGAGGGTGGGGCATTAACGATTATCGCCACTGCTCTGGTCGATACCGGAAGCCGCATGGACGAAGTTATTTTCGAGGAATTTAAAGGAACAGGCAATATGGAACTGAGTCTTGACCGTCGTCTGGTTGACAAACGAGTTTTTCCTGCTATTAATATCGAGAGGTCAGGGACGCGCAAAGAAGAGCTGTTGCTACATCCGGACGAGCTGAGTAAAATCTGGATGCTTCGAAAGGCGTTGACCGGTGTACCTCCGGTCGAAGCCATGGAGTTGGTGATTAACCGGTTGAAGAAGGCCAAAAGCAACGCGGAATTTTTGGTAAGCGTTCATGAATGATCTATGAAGAATGGTTTATGAAGAGCAACGGACAACCGACGACGGACAACTGACGACGAAGAGAGGTATATTGAATGAAGATACATATTGAGAAAACAGGGCCGTGTCGAAAAGTCATAAAGATTGAGGTGCCTGCGGAATCCGTTAAAGCGGAATATGAAAAAGTGGTTCAGAGCTGTGTTCGCGATGCTGTCATTCCCGGATTCAGGAAGGGCCATGCTCCTGATGCTCTGGTGGAACGTCGTTACGCAAAGGTCATAGAAGACAAGATAAAGGATCAGCTGGTTTTTCGTTCATATCAGGAAGCATTGAAAGAGAAAAATATAAAGCCTGTTGCTGTGCTGGATTTCAGTGATGTGACGATTGGTAAAGATCAGCCTATGACATATAAAGTAACTCTTGACGTTTCTCCTGAATTCAAGCTTCCAAAATACAAGGGGCTTTCACTGGAAAAGAAAAAGGTAAACGAGGAAGTCTCAGACGCGGATGTTCAGAAGCGTTTGGAAGAAATCGTGGATCAGCTTGCAAAATACGTGGACGTGGAGAACCGCGCCGTTCGTGAGCATGATTTGGTTCAGGTCGATTATCAAGGCACTTGCGAAGGAAAACCGATAAGTAATCTTGATAAAACTGTTTCCGTTCTGGCGCAGGGTAAAGATTTTTGGGTTAACACCGACGATAATGCATTTATACCCGGTCTTAACGCTGGTCTGCAGGATATGAAGATTGGGGAACAAAAAGAGATTCACGTGGATTTTCCAGCCGATTTCACGATAAAAACTATGGCAGGAAAACAAGCCGTGTATATAGTAAAAGTAAAAGCTGTACGGGGAAAGCAATCTCCTGAAATAGACGCTGAATTTCTCAAAAAAGTATCAGTGGATTCGGAAGAGGCGCTTCGTGAGAAGATTCGCAGTTTGTTGATGAAGGAAGCGGATGTCCGTGAAAAGAGTCGGTTGAAAAAAGAGATTATTGACATGCTCCTGTCTAAAACCTCTCTTGATTTACCGGAGTCACTTGTACAGGAAGAGACCCGTAATATGTTTACCTCGATGGTAAGGCAAAATTTACAACGTGGAATGACCAGAGAGCAGGTTGATGGTAAGAAGGAGGAAATACTTAATTTCGCAACGAAATCAGCTGGTGATAAAGTGAAATTGGGTTATATTCTGCATCGGATCGCGGATGAAGAAAACATTACAGCCGAAGATAAAGAAGTCACCAATTCCATTAATGAATTGGCTGAATACCATCATGTTGATCCCGAAGTGTTACGGAAAGATCTGAACGAAAAAAATGAACTCGGTTCCATTCGCAGCGAAATCTGTATGAATAAAACACTGGATTTTATTTTGGAAAATGTAAATATAGGAGAGCAGAATTTTTTACATCGGCTTCGGGTCGGATCGGGGAAAAAATAAAGAGCGTGAAGCGTGAAGAAAGTTATAAGAAGAAACTTTAGTTCACTTTAGGCACTTCTTCAAATCGGGCACTTCCGTCCGAACGCTTCACGAGATATGTTTATATAAGGAGAAAATATGACTGTATACAATCAAACGTTGGTGCCTGTTGTTGTGGAGCAGACGGGAAGAGGTGAGCGGGCCTATGATATTTATTCGCGTCTTCTGAAAGATCGGATTATTTTTTTGGGAACTGTGGTTTCAGATGAAGTAAGCAATTTGATCATAGCCCAGATGCTTTTTCTTCAGTCAGAAGATTCAAACAAGGAAATTAACTTTTATATCAATAGCCCGGGAGGATCAGTCACAGCCGGGATGGCTATTTATGATACCATGCAGTTTGTCAAATGTGACGTGGCCACGTATTGTGTGGGTCAAGCGGCCAGTATGGGCGCAGTTCTTTTGTGCGCGGGAACAAAAGGGAAGCGTTTCGCTTTGCCGTATTCCCGAATTTTGATACACCAGCCATGGGGCGGCGCACAGGGTGCGGCTTCTGATATCAGCATTCAAGCAAAAGAAATTCTAAGAACGCGGGATATGCTGAACGAAATT
>CAZBGF010000195.1:0-4250 GCA_964491255.1 uncultured Verrucomicrobiota bacterium | reverse complement strand
TAAACATCTCTTTTGTTTTTTGCATTCTTAAGTTTCAAGACCTTTTCGGATCGGGGTCTAATTAAAACAATGACACAGCGTATTTTTCAGTATCCGCAAGGTGTCGGTAATGCGGTGATTTCACTTCGCGTTTTTTTCACTCGCTTTTTCAGCGGGTTTTTCAGCGGGTTTTTCAGATGCTTTCTTTGGTGTCTCTACTTCTGCGGGTTTCTTGACAGCGGGAGTTTTTTTCTCGCCGCCAGGAACTGGTTCAACATTTTTAACCGTTAACCATTTTTTTTCACCTTCCTGCTTGAATGTGCACATGACCTTGACTTTTTGCCCGTCCATTTTTTCAAGCGCCTTACTGCCTTCGTCAAGAACAATATTATAACTGGTAACAATAAGTTTGATCCCGTCCACATTGCCGTCCGCATTCTTTTGTACGCGGACAACCCCGGTCTTCCGGAGTTCAAGTGCACTCGGCATTTGGAGTGTCTTGGGTTTTTCAGCTATAACAGAGCTGACAGCCAGAACTGTGACGATCAAAACAATTGAAATAATCTGATGTTTTCCAACCTTTTTATTCATTTCTCTTCCTCCTGTGATGAATGATAAACTTCTACGAAATGGCTAATTGACTGTAGCTGCACCATCCCGCGCCTTCGCGACGCCGAAGTCGCTTCGGCGTCGCGAAGGCGCGGACGCGAAACACATGGATTGCCCCATAAGGCAGGGGTGCGTTTTCCAAACATTATGCTTGGTGTGAGAAGCACTGTCAATATTTTTTGATATCGAATTCATTTTTTTTCACTTTTTTATCTTGCATATGTTGCCGCACCTGTTACAGTTCACCAAAATTATCAAGTTCTGATCGCTTAAGCGTGTTAGAACAGAAGCGAGTGTTGTGCTTGGCCTTCAGGCAATAACCAAAGCGGATTGTCCCGTTAGTCCGGGACGAACAAAAGGAGGAACTGTGGCGGATTCAATTCCAACTGTTAAAGATATCGGTATTAATGAACTTCTTGAAGCTGGCCTTCACTTCGGGCATCAAACCAAGCGTTGGAATCCCAAAATGAAGCGTTTTATCTTCGATAAACGCAACGGGATTTACATCATTGATTTAACTCAAACCTTGAGCCAGTTGAAACGCGCTCAGCAATTTATTTCCGAAACAGTAGCCAGCGGTAAACGTATATTGTTTGTGGGAACTAAAAAGCTCAGCCAGGAAATCGTCAAGGAAGCCGCAACACGGTGCGGACAATACTATATGATTAACCGATGGCTCGGAGGTACTTTAACCAACCATCAGAATATCAAATCAAGTATTAAACATATGCTTATGATCGAGGAGCTCGATAAAAGCGGCGAACTGGCAACTATGCCTCAAAAAGAAGCGTCTCGGCTTCGGCATGAATTGTCACGGCTCCAACGTAACCTTAGCGGAATTGCCGATATCTCCGAAATGCCCGGGGTAATAGTTATCATTGATGTGAACCGCGAAGCGATAGCAGTAAAAGAAGCTAACCGCATTGGAATTCCAGTCGTTGCCCTGGTCGATACCAATTGTAATCCGGATCCAATTGATTATCCAATTCCTGGAAATGATGATGCTGTTCGCGCTGTTAAGCTGATTATCAACTGCTTTGCGGATACCATCATAAAAGCTACCTCAGAATATGACATGAAGTTTGCAGAGGAGATGAAAAAGAAAAAGGAGGAAGCTGCGAAAGCTGCCGCAAAAACAGTGATTAAACCCCCGGAAAATGAAATTAAAAAGAAAAAACAGCAAGAAACCAAAAAAGAAATACATTCTAAAATAAAAACCTCGCCGGAAAAAAAGCCGTCTGTTAAGTCATCCGCTGATGACAAAAAACCATCGACCAAACCAAGCACTAAGCCAGGCGCTGCCGATTCCAAGCCTGACTCATCACCGGCTCATGCGGCAAGCGACGCGACAGCCTGAATTATTGAAAGGAAATTCATGTCATGGCTAATGTTTCCGCTGAACTCGTTAAAGAATTACGCAATGCAACGAATGTGGGTATGATGGAATGCAAACGCGCGCTTGTTGAAGCTGATGGAGATAATGCCAGAGCTGTTAAAATTCTCCGCGAGCGAGGCTTGGCCATCGCAGAACGAAAGGCATCTCGCAGTGTTAATCAAGGCATGATTGCATCCGTTATTCTGGATGAGGGACGAGTCGGAAGTTTGATAGAGGTTGATTGCGAAACCGATTTTGTTGCTAAGAATGAAGAGTTCAAAATGTTTGTTAAAAACCTCGCGGAAAAAGCTGCGTTGACAGAGGTGAATTTCGCAGAATCAGTTCGAGATGAAGTGATTGCCAAAATTGCGCAAATCGGTGAAAATATCGTAGTTCGCCGGACTGTCAGATATGTCCTCCAGGATAACGGTTTGATTGCTTCCTATATCCATAATGGAAATACAATAGGGGTACTGGTAGAAATCGGTTGCCAAAAGAGCGAAAGCACGGCTACTCCTGTATTCAAGGAATTGGCTAAGGATATCTGTCTTCATATCGCGGCATCTAATCCCCAGTGTATTGATCGTGAGCATGTTTCAGCAGAACTGATTGCTTCTGAACGAGATATCTATGCCAAACAAGCCAGCGATAAACCAGCTCACATTGTAGATAAAATCGTGGATGGCAAAATGAATAAATTTTTCGAGCATATTTGTCTGATCAATCAGGCTTTTGTCAAGGATCAGGATAAAACCATCATCGCTTTGCTGAAGGAGAAGGACTCCGAATTGAATGAAAGTCTGCATATCCGGCGCTTCGCCCGGTTCCAGGTGGGTGAAACGTCCTGATCCCGGCATCACGCCCTGTGAGAAAACCCCATTATATCTTGTATGTACTGCTTTGTCTGTTGACAGCAGATTCTATACAGGCTGACCGGATCAAAGTAATTGATATTTTCGATGTTCCACGTTCGGATAAGGCTTTAACCGGATGGAAAGGCGGAAAAGGAATTCCGCCTGTTCAGTATGAGACACGGCCTTTAAAAGCTGTGCGGTTTCCATGTTTGTTCAGAAACAGTAAACTCACTCGCGTTTTTTGGGATAAGCAAAAAACGTTCGATCTTCACGACGAATCCATCCTTGAATTGGACATATCGTGTACGCGCCCTGAAGCGATCCGCACGATTGGGCTCTATCTGAAGAGCGGTGATGGTTGGTATCTATGGATTACTCCGTTAAAAGGAACAGATAGACAAAAACTGACTTTTCAAATCCGAGACGCGGCAACGGAAGGTCAACCTGCGGGATGGAATAAAATCAGCGGTGTGCGTCTGAGTTTTACAAAGGCATCTGATGTCAATGTCATGGTTAAGGCGTATTCCCTTGGTGCTAAATCCTGTGACATCGCCCTGGTCGAAGGAACGATTTCCATATCAAATCCGGTTGAAAAAAAAATTGCTCGCCGTACTGCGCTCAGATTGAGCCGGTGGCTCAATGATCTGGGCGTTCCACATGCGGTTATGGATGATAAAGATGTCATGACCGGCAAATTACGCATGGTTCGTGTTGCGATTCTTCCATATAATCTTTCGCCTCCTCAACAGGAGCTGTCAGAACTCTCAGCATTTCTCAGGCGCGGCGGTAAACTGATGGTGTTTTATTCGACGGAGCCCCGGTTAGCAAAGCTTATGCATATGAAGCTGGATCGTTATAAGGCGGCCAAGGCGCCGGGACAATGGAACGGTTTCAAGTTTTGTCCGGGAGCTCCCTGTCATCTGCCAGCCGCTGTGTATCAGGAATCCAATAATATCTGGCCGGTTTATCCTGACGCAACCGATTCCAGCGTCATTGCCTACTGGACTGACGCCAGGGGCATGATGCTCTCTGACCCGGCCTGGGTGCAGTCAAAGCATGGATTCTGGATGTCTCATATCCTGCTGGCCGGGGATGATGAGAACAAAAAACGACTGCTTCTTGGTCTGTTGGGGTATTGCCATTCTGCGGTCTGGAAAATGGCGGCTGATCATGCGATCCGAAATTCCGGTGTGGGGCCTTATCAAAACCTGCGCGATGCCATTCCGGGTATCAGCAGGCAAGCCAGTGGAATATCGCAGGAATCTATTGTAAAACGTTTGCTTGCCCGGGCAACCCGGAAGTTTGACGCCATGTGCGTTGCTTCGGCTCAAAAGAAATATCCGGATGTGGTTGAAACCGGTCGAGTTTTGAAGACTACACTTATCGATGCGTACAGCCGGGCCCAACGCCCGATGAATAATGAATTTCGCGGA
>CAZBGF010000194.1:0-4281 GCA_964491255.1 uncultured Verrucomicrobiota bacterium | reverse complement strand
AGCCCTTTTGGGAAAATCCTCAGAGCCATCGAAAACAATGAGGAACGCCTTGAATATCTAGGGTATAATGTCGCCAATTTCAAGATTATTATTTTTGTCATTGCTTGCGGGTTGGCTGGTTTTGCAGGCGCCATATCCGTGCCTGTGCAATTCATTGGCCCTAACGTTTTTGGGCTCATATTCTCTACCTCCATTATCATCTGGGTCGCTGTGGGAGGCCGGGGGAGTATAGTGGGGCCGGTCGTCGGGGTGCTGCTGGTCACCTACATGCAAAACTGGTTGAGCACGCAATTTGAGTACCTCTGGGTTCTTTTAATGGGAGCATTCTTTATTCTCGTTATCGTATTTCAGCCAGACGGGTTGCTCGGTGTCTATCAGTATTTGCGGAGTCTGATGAAACGGCTGCCAGCAACATCATCAAATGACCTATAATGATCCAAATAATTTAGAGCAAGAGACACGCAATGAATTCGGTGGTTTTGGAGTTAAAGGAAATCAGTAAACGGTTTGGTGGCCTTCAGGTGATTGACCGCATAAATCTCAAGTTTAATCGAGAGGAGCTTCGGTGTATTATTGGCCCCAATGGTGCTGGTAAAACCACTCTTTTTAATTTGATTACTGGCCGAGTCAAATCGGATGCAGGACAAATACTATTTGAAAATAAGGATATATCGCAGTTTAAACCTTACCAAATCACCAGGGCAGGAATTGCCCGCAAATTCCAGGTTCCCACAGTCTTTGACAAGCAGAGCATCTTAGAGAACCTGGGCATCGCTGCCTGGGGGCAAAAAGGGATAGGATCGTTTATTTTCTCTCGCTGGGATAAATCAGCGGTTAATGATCAAGTCCATGAAATCATGGAAGCAATGCATCTTGGCGGACGGGGGGATGACATTGCGAGCACCCTCTCTCACGGTGAAAAGCAGTGGCTGGAGATCGGGATGGTTTTAGCCTATCGCCCGAAGCTCATGCTCCTGGACGAGCCCACCGCAGGAATGACTCCTCAGGAAACCATGGAAACCTCACGGATCATCAGGAAAATATCTCAGCAGATAACGACTGTAGTTATTGAACACGACATTAAGTTTTTGAAAGAACTCGCTGAGCACGTGACGGTTTTGCACCAAGGAGGTATTCTTGCTGAGGGAACATTTACTGAGATTGAGGGTGACCCCATCGTGCGCGACGTTTACTTGGGTAGAAAGGATTAATGTTGCTATTAGAGGTTAAAGATCTGACCGTCTTTTATGATGAGAGTTGTATCTGTAATGGTATCAATCTCCAGATACAGAATAACGAGGAAGTGTGTCTTTTGGGTCGCAACGGGGTCGGCAAGACGACCCTTATGAAAAGTATCATGCGTCTGGTGTTGAGCAGAAAGGGCTCACTGATTTTTGACGGGGCGGATATCACCGGCCTTGCGCCGTATGAGGTGGCCAAGGCAGGGATCGGATACGTGCCTCAAGGGAGAATGATCTTCCCGAACTTGACTGTACTCGAGAACTTACGACTTGGTATGGCCGCGCGAGACGAAAAGATTAAAGCCGTACCGGAGATCATCTTTGAGTACTTCCCACGACTCAAAGAACGACTCAAACAGCGTGGGGGGACCTTGAGTGGCGGTGAACAACAGATGCTGGCTATTGGACGGGCTCTATGTAGCGCCCCCAAATTGCTGCTTTTGGATGAGCCTTTAGAGGGCTTGTCTTCAGGGGTCATGAAAGAAGTCATGAGAATACTCAATAGACTATGCGAAGAAACCGATATGGCATTCCTTATTGTAGAACAGAACCTTGACATGGCCCTGGCCATGACCACCCGAGGGTATGTTATGGAGAAAGGATGCATCGTAGCCCGAGGCGATGTGGCAACGCTGCAAGGTGACGAAATTGTGCGTGCCCACCTGATGGTGTAAGCGGGGCAGCTCTCATGAAAATAGCGGGAAGCCATGCGACGGTGATAAATGGAAATCTCAAAAGCGCATGTCACTGCTTTAGAGGATTGCATATTCCCAGGAGGTTTACATATAAGTTGCACAATCGTTGTGCCCAAGAGTTTCGGGAGAGTCTGCCCCGATAAAATCAGATATGCAATGCGGTCCATTATTTGTTTCGGCCAAGGGGGTCGATATTTATGCTCTTGTGGAGAAATGGGATTACTAATAAAACAAGGAGGGGAAAGTTATGCAAGACAAAGAATTATTTAGGGAGATTGTGGGGCTGATTTTAAAATTGGACGGGGAGGGCGTTAAGAAAAAGGCGCTTGATGCTCTTGAAAGAGGTTTTTCGCCTGCAGAAATCATTTTGGAAGGCCTCTCTAAAGGCATGCAAATGGTCGGCGAAAAGTTTGAAACAGGGGAATATTTCCTGCCTGAGCTGATCAAAAGTGGTATGGTTATGAAGGGTGCCCTAGAGATTCTGAAGCCTCATATGGCACAGAAGGATTCTGAACCGGCGGGCAGAGTGGTTATTGGTACGCCGCAAGGGGATATACACGATATCGGCAAGAACATCGTTGCTGGACTCTTGGAGGGGAATGGGTTTACAGTATACGATGTGGGGGTAGATGTGCCGCCTATGGATATCGTAAACAAAGCGCAGGAAGTCGACGCTGTAGCGATTGGCCTATCAGCACTGATATCAACCGCCGTATCCGGCATGGCAGAGACCATTATACTTCTCAAGGAGAGGAAAATCCCAATAAGTGTCATCATAGGTGGGGCGGCTACCTCCCAAAATGCGGCTAATACAATAAGGGCAGATGCCTATGCAAAAGATGCTTGGGAAGGTGTTCAAATAATACAAGAATGGGCTAAAGGAGGTAAGTAAAAATGGCACATGATTGGACTCCGTCAATAGAAAGACTTAATGCATCATATGCGGGAGAGACTCCTGACAGGGTCCCGTGTATGCTGTGGTTAGATGAGAGCACGGGATCACGAATTTCAGGGTTAACGGTGAAAGAAATGCTCACCAGTCCCAAACAACTTGCGGCCGTAAGCTTAGACGTCTACGAGTACCTTGGCATGGATTGCCTTTGGTTGCTGACCGGCCCTTATTTGGGTCCTCATGAAGGCGTCGCCATCGCGAGGGCTAATGGAAAGGCTGACAAGATCGTATGGAATAAATATTGGGCACCTCATATACTGGAGGGAACCCTTTGTCAGACGGAGAAGGACATTGAGAATCTCCAGATTCCCGATCACACAAAGGTGGAACCATGGCCCACGATTCTGGAGGCCTTGGTGATAAACAGGGAAAAGACCGGGATGGAGCCAGCCCTCAATCTCAGCTTGGCCTGGTCAAATATCCAGATGCTCCGGGGGAGCCAAGCTTATATAGACGTCATCGACAATCCTGACCTTCTCCTGAAATTGTGCGAAAAAATCTATGAATCTCAGTTTGACTATTATAATGCATATTGCAAGATAGTGGGAAAGCCAGATCTGTGGCTGAACGCACAATACGCCTTTAATGCGCACATGTTGAACTTTAAGGATGCATGGAAATTTGAAGGACAGTTTGTGGCAAGGTTTTGCAAGGAAACCGGGCTGCCTCTCTATATCCACAATTGTGGCTTTAAACCCTATTGGTATGAAACAATAGATAGACTGCGCGAAGAAGGTTGTACCGTTATTGGGGTCAATGGATCTCATCCTAAAGATCTTGACTTCTGGGTGAAGTTTCGAAAGCGGTACCCGGACATCCATATTATGGGTGCCGCTATCAGTGTGAATGCCGAGATGGAACACGGAACCGTTGCGGATGTGGAGGAAAGGGTGAAGGAAAATATTCTGAAGCTGGCACCTCACGGGAGGTTTATTATTTGTCCTCTCTGCTGTATGCCGTGGAGAATACCTTTAAGCAATATGCGCGCCGTACTGAACGCTACAGAAAAATACGGGAAATATCCCATTGCGGGTGTGGACTGATCGCCAGGAAGTCATTGAAGTCCTCCAGAATGCCCCTTCCGCCGGGTATTCTGGAGGACACAGGGCTTCACCGTTTGCAGGATGAAAACTATGTTGAGCGCTTAAGGGGAAAGGCTTAGATTTAGGGATAGCTCATATCCACAGTGTCGCCGAGATAAATCTGAGTTTCTAAACCGAACGCTTGCGAGAGGGAACCCGCTGCCTTACCCGTGGTGCTGTACACAGTCGCCTGCGGATATCCTGAGTGGCACGCAGGTTTTGAAAATGGTGCTAAGATGACGCAGAAGATTATCAAATCCTTGGAAAAAGGCTTGGACACCCTGTTTCTCTTCACGGAGAAAAAGCCATTA
>CAZBGF010000193.1:0-4299 GCA_964491255.1 uncultured Verrucomicrobiota bacterium | reverse complement strand
AACTTTTAACTTCTTCATGTAAACTATGCCATCGTTTTTGAGACGCTTCATGCTGATAAAAAGGTCATTTTTCTTGAGATTTCTTCACCCCGCCTTGCGGGGCAAGCTTTGTGTTTACCACGCATTAGCGTGGCCTTTGTCACTTTGTGCCTGAGTACACGAAATGCAAGCCCAACTAGAAATCTCTTGAAATCTTGAATACTTGTCAGCTGACAGTTTCGAAGAAGTGTACGAATCAAGCAGAGAAATAGAACGAATGCTTAGCGCTTTAATCAAGAAGGTAAGAGATAAATAAACTTTGTGCCTCTGTGCCTTTTGTGCTGAATAGTAACTTTATATTAACCGATAGTAACAAACATCTTAACACTCCGAGTTCCCCTGGCCTCAGGGCGGTCTTCCGGACAGGCGAATTCCAAATTCGGTGACCGGGGCGCCTACCCGAAGCGGCACGACTCATATCAGCCAGGGAAACGGAGATTACCCTTGAATTCATGTGATGCAATGATGTATTCGTCCATCTCAAACAAGTATTTTCCCCTTTCAGCATCCTATCGCTGTCTACATTCTCCGACCTGCTCTGCCGTCCGCGAAAAACAACAAGCTATGCCTCCTGCTTTTCTCTATACAGAACGGCATTTGAAATGCGTCTGGTTTGATCCGAACCTGCGCCCTGACACGCTCCACGCGCATAATGGCGATATCATCATCGTGGAACAGCCGGGTAGATGGAATCTTGAAGCAGGCCCTGATTTTCTTGGGGCTGCCTTACGTATTGGAACTGAACAGCGCCATATCACAGGTGATGTTGAAATTCATATTACACCGGCAGACTGGGAACATCATGGTCATTCCAAAAACCATGCATACAGCAGGGTCGCAGTTCATGTGACTTATTTCCCCGGTTACCTGCCTTCCGGCACTCTGCCCCGCGGCACCGTTCAGATTTCACTGAAAGACGTACTCCGGGCAAACCCGTTCTTTTCATTCGAATCGATTGATGTCGCGGCCTATCCATTCGCGCTGCGCAACCAGCAAACACCCTGCTCAACAGCCATTTCCAGATGGACACCAGATAAGGCATCAGCTTTCTTCGAAGCCGCCGGAGCAGAACGCCTTCGACGAAAGACGGAACGAACGATATTTGCCATTCAGGAAAAAGGACGTGATCAGGTGCTTTATGAAGAAGTAATGGGCGCGCTGGGTTATAAAAACAACAGAAGTCCATTCCGATATATTGCCGAACAATTGCCTATCGAGGTGCTTCGAGAAGAATCACGCCTGGATTTTATGACCGCTTATGCATTGCTTATGGGTGTCGCCGGCTTGATCCCAACTCAAATGAATGCCAGGTGGGATAAAAAAACTCGTTCCTTTGTTCGGCAATTGTGGAACCACTGGTGGAAATTTCAGGCTCAATGGAGTTCCCGTATATTATCACGGAACGCATGGGTACTCAGCGGATTAAGACCTCAAAATCATCCCAGACGCCGTCTTATGACTGCAGCCATCTTGTTTTCGAGGAAAATCAGCTTGACCAAGCAACTTCTCGCACTCAATTCAGATAAACCGCAAACATGGATTAAAAAGACCATGGCACTTCTTCAAACTGACCTCTTTCCACCAACGTATTGGAACTTACGACTCAGCATGTCCAGTAAACCCGGCAAAAAAACTATCTCGCTACTGGGCAGCAAACGTACCGCTGCCATATTATCCAATGTTATAATCCCATTTCTGGCAGCCGTTGGAGAAACCAATGTAACCCGCGATGAGCTCTTGCGCTTCCTTTCTCCTGAAGAAGATAACAGCATTGTCCGGCAAACCGCACACTCCATTCTGGGGCCTGATCACAATCCATCTTTATACCGAACCGGCCTGCGCCAACAAGGCCTCATTCAAATTTTTCACGACTTCTGTCTTAATGACCGCTCCGGCTGTCAATTATGTCATATGCCAGACTTGTTGAATCAATTTGAGAACTGACACAAATATGCCGGCATGATAAAATCCGGATCGTATCTATTAAGCCAACCGAAGACAATTTTTTTGATATCTCTCGCCCGCCCCGAACGTTCGGGGCTCAAGCTCTCAGAATCTTACCCGATCCATGGCACCGGAAATCAACAACTTCGCGTTCTCTGCGTCTCTGCGAGAGAAATGTTTTTCTTTCCGTTCCTTCTTCAGATAGCTTAATGCTTACTCCGGATTAATGCCCCGAAACACCGAAAAACAGGCTGATACTGCTTAAGAAAATAATTACAATAACTATCATACGTAAAATCCGCTCCGGCACCTTTACTGAAAGTCTGCTTCCCAAAATCACACCTGGAATAGATCCAACGCAAAGGAAAACAGCTGTTAACAGCCTGACATTGCCATCAAGTAAATACACAATCCCGCCTATTACTGAAAGAAACAAAGAGATAACGATACTGCTTCCAACCGTTTCAAGGGTACTTGCATCCAGAAAAAGCGCGAAAACAGGAATAATTAATACGCCTCCTCCAATAGAGGTAGCGCCTATTACAATCCCAATTACCATACCAGCTGAAATACTGATAATCTTTTTTCTCAGCGGAAACGGCCCGCCCTTACCGTATATACGACGGCTCCTCTCAAGCATTTCACTCAGAAATAAATCCTGAAAAAGAAGCGTAAAAACAGTTACCATCAAAACTAAGGCCATACTTAGCTGAAGCACATTATTCACGCGTGTAACATCCAGCGAATCGCTAAGAGCATTCACAACACACGAGGAAACCAATACCCCTGGCACACTGCCAAGAAGAAAGAAAAAACTTCGTCGAGGCCGGACCGTATGAAGACGAAAATGTGAAATAGCGCCTCCAATTCTGGTAATCATGGCGTAAACAAGGCCCGTCCCAACTGCCTGAACAGGAGGAATACCAAACACGTGGATAAGAACAGGTTGGACCACAGCGCCGCCGCCGACACCGGTCATGCCGATTGCAACCCCAATAGCAAAACCAACGAGCACCTTTGTTACCAATTCAATTAGTATTTGAATATCCATGACGATCAAGTTAATAGGACGCAGATTTTCGCAAGATATACGCAGATAATTTCATCGAATCATGACAATCCGGGTTTAAGACAGCAATGCTTGTACTTCAAACCGCTGCCGCATGGACAAGGATCATTTCTTCCCGGAGACACATGACGCGATCCACTATTCTGCCGGATTACACGCTCCATTCCTTTCGACGCGTTATGCGTGACCAGAACATTGTCAACCCGTTCCGCGCGAATATCATCAGCCAGTTTTTGAAAACCTTCAAGCGCGTGCGCATAAAATTGTTTCCACCCGCGGCATAACCAGCTTAATGTTCGCGAATCGCGTCCCGCGTAAACACGGTGCTTCAAGCAATCTCCAGCACAAAATATTTTCCATTCACAGGAAGAACACTCCCTGTTCCATTCATTTTTCTGCCCGCCAAACTTCTGGTATAAAAGCGATTTCTGCAGCTCATCCCATCCTGAGTCCGTTATATTACCAAGCTTCAACTCCTGTTGAACAAAAAAATCACATGGATAAATATCGCCGTTGTATTCCACAAGAAAATATTGACAACAATTCATTCCCATATGACAAACAGATACCTTCCCATCGACCAGTTGGCTCAAAATGGAATCAAACAAACGAATAGACACTCTGCGAGTATCCGACTTGATCCAGACATCGTACAGCCCACAGAGAAAATCACCCCACTCTTCTCCGCTAATAGTGTATGGCAAAGGTCTTCCCTCATCGTCAAACTCCACGCATGGAATATATTGATGATACAAAAAACCATGCTCGCACAAGTACTGATATATCTGACGGGGGTTATGCACATTTGCCTTGGTCACCAGAGTCAGGATATTGAACTCCACGTGGTGTTGTTTAAGACAACTAATCCCGCGCATCACATCGGAATACGAACCTGTCCCATGTCGATTTCGCCTATACCTGTCGTGAACTGATTTCGGCCCGTCAAGACTCACCCCCACGAGGAAATTGTATTGGGCAAAATGATAAGCCATATCATCGGTCAACAGCGTCGCGTTTGTTTGCAGGCCATTGGTAACAACCGCACCGCTTTTGCCGTATTTCTTTTGCAAATCAGTAACTCTCTGAAAAAAAGCCGTTCCCATCAGGGTCGGTTCACCACCCTGCCACCCAAACGCATACTGAGGCTGGTCAGTTGCCATATATCCGGCAATGAGGATTTTAAGAACATGGTTTGACATCCTGTGAACCCGGGTCGCTGGATACAAAGCTGAATGATCAAGATAAAA
>CAZBGF010000192.1:0-4307 GCA_964491255.1 uncultured Verrucomicrobiota bacterium | reverse complement strand
TTTTTGAGGCGCTTCATGCTAATAAAAAGTTAATTTCTCTTGAGATTTCTTCACTATGTGCCTTTGTCACTATGTGCCTTTGTCACTATGTGCCTTTGTGCCTACCTGAGCAGTTACGTTTTTTTTTGCAAAATGTTCACAGGAATCTGTTGCTTCGACTTTCTTTTTGAGATAAGAACATCGCTGAACAAAAGGATTTGTTACGTAATGGTCGCAGTATCGGCATAATTGTTTATTTTCGTCCAGGTCGAAAATATGAATAGGTGGTGTTTTATCCTCATTCGTAAAAACCGACATCTTATTTTTCTGTTTAAAAGGAATCGTTTCTTCATTGGCGAACACGTGTCCGCATGACATACAGGACAACTCTTCGCCGATCCGCTTAAAGCCTTTATACTTAGGTGTCCGCCGCAGAAGAGTTTCTTTGCCACAGGCCGTGCAGATAATTTTAATAGACTGTTGATTCATAGTTTGATATCCTATGTTCAGTAATTTTCAGTTACGGCTGGGTATGTCGACTTCAGTCACACTGTGTCATGGAGTGCAGAACTCTAAACTAAAGAGAAAAAGCACCTGAACAATTGCGATTTTATCGTATGATGATGTTGTACAAAATCATTGTAGAGTCAAGCCAATAATGCATTGATAGATTAATGCTTCATCTGTTTTTTTCGGTGTTTGCCGGATCCTGTACATTTTTCACCAGAATCGATAATAGAGGAAACAGCAATGGAACGTTGGATTCATGGATTCAAGATTATGACGGATATTATTTTCAAGCATCCGGAAACGCCGGCGGAAAGGTTGGTTTTACTGACAATTCCCCTTTTTATCTGTATTATTATTCTTGGTAAGACGGGAAGTTTGCTTGGGATATCTAAAACTGGCGGCGGCAGGTCATTTGTTGTCTCGCTGGTTGGATTGATTATGATCATTCTGGCCATGACGGCTGTGAATCTATATGTTCCAGACCCTACAGTCATTTACCAGGTATTCGCGGCTATTATGGTTTCGTTAATTCTGGTCGTGCCGCTGATGTGTTTTATTCAAAATGCCAGGTATGGTGTTGCGCTTGTGACTTGGATTATCAGTCTAGGGGCTGTGGCGGGGTCGATTTTTATGATCAATGTCGCCTTTGATTCTATTGGTTCCGGGGTGAAAAATGTGGATAAATCAAGAATTCATCGCGGGGAGATGCAGAAATTATATAAAGATTTCAAGTAACTACTCAGACACAAAGGCACAAAATGTTAATACAGCTTCATCGTTGCCGCCTTGGCGCTGCCATACTTTGAACGCATGCAAAATTCAGGTGCCAACAGCTTTTAATTACTGTTATTTCACTTGAAATTTACAGGATTCATATGATATGGTTTTTCGTTTTTGCAATAAAAAGGTGTTTTTCGCATTGGAATAAACGGATATGAAAAAAGAAATTGGATTAGGATTATTAGGATTTGGTGTTGTTGGATCTGGCGTGGTTAAGACATTGAAAAAAAATGGACGTCTCATTCAAAGCCGTACCGGCCTGAACTTTGTTTTACGAAAGATTGCCGATCTTGATCTGGACAGTGATCGCGGGGTAAAGATATCTCCAGCGATTTTAACCCGGGATGCTGATTCAGTTGTCAATGATCCGGATATAGATATTGTGATTGAATTGATTGGGGGAGTACAGGCGGCCAGAGATTTGATGACAAAGGCGTTGAAGCTGGGGAAGCCTGTCATTACGGCCAATAAGGCACTTCTTGCCGAGTATGGCGACGAAATGTTCAGTCTGGCCGAGGAGTATCAGACGGATGTTTTTTTTGAGGCCAGTGTTGGCGGCGGCATGCCACTGCTCCGGTCTCTAAGGGAAAGTCTGGTTTCAAACCGTATTCGGAGTATTTTCGGGATTTTAAATGGGACGTGTAATTATATTCTGACTCGGATGGAACAGACAAATATGAATTTCGATGACTTGCTGAAGGAAGCGCAGAAGGTAGGTTATGCAGAATCGGATCCGAGTTTAGATATTGACGGTGTTGATACGGCGCACAAGGCTGTGATTCTGGCGTCTCTGGCATACGGATTTCATATTCCAATGAGTGCGGTTGCCATAGAAGGCATTCGCGCGATTGATGCTGTTGATATTCAATATGCGGAGGATTTAGGATACCGCATCAAGATGTTGGCTGTGATTAAGGATGTAAACAGGGATGTGGAAGTCAGGGTTCATCCTGCTTTGATTCCCGTTGACCATATTATGGCGTCGGTGAGCGGCGTGTTTAACGCGGTCATGCTGGATTGCGATGGGGCAGGGGACGTGTTGTGCTATGGAAAAGGTGCAGGGCGTAATCCTACTGCCAGCGCTGTATTGAGCGATGTTGTTGATGCGGGGCGGAATCTGATGTTTCATTCCCAGCGCCGTACTCCTGGTTTTGTTAGTTATAATTCTGACTGTAGGATCAGGGATATAGGGGAAGCCGAAGTGCGGTATTATATGCGGCTGACTTTGCTGGATCATCCAGGGGTGTTTGGACAAATCGGGTCTGTGCTTGGACGCAATGGCATCAGTATCGCATCAGTGCTTCAAAAGGAATCGCGGATTGGAGAACAGGTGCCTGTGATTATCATTACGCATTATGCAAAGGAAAAGGCGTTTTGCGAAGCGATGAAAGAGCTTGATACCATGATTGTTACGGGTACTAAGACTGTGCGTTACCGAATTGAGGATTTTCAACTTGACTGTATAGGAATTTCAAAATAGTCACTAAGGCACAAAGGAAGAGGATAAGAAAATAAATTTTTTATTCTTCGTGTCCCTGGCCGACACGAGACGTGTCGTCGCGGGCAGGTTTTGAGACTTGGTGGCAGAATTAAAGTGAAAGTTACCCCGCTTTGCGGGGTCTAATTTAAATGGATTAGGCTAATGTCATTAATCATTCAAAAATATGGCGGCAGTTCTATTGCGAACATCGATGGTATCAGAAGAGTCGCACAACGGGTTTTCGGGACCAGAAAAAGGGGGAATTCGATTGTCGTTGTTGTCAGTGCCATGGGGAAGACGACGGATCAGTTGATCAATCTGGCGCATCAGGTTTCGTCTTCTCCGAGTGATCGTGAACTGGACATGTTGATGTCAACAGGTGAGCAGGTGTCAGTGGCATTGTTGGCGATGGCTCTGCATGGGATGGGTGTAGATGCGGTTTCATTGACAGGGCCTCAGGCCGGTATTTCCACAGATGCAATACATCGGCACGCTAAAATTATGAATATTGATCCACGGCGTATATTCCGGCATTTGAAAGAGGAACGGGTCGTTATTGTCGCTGGTTTCCAGGGCCTGACGCCGTTAGCTGATGTGGCAACTCTTGGCCGCGGCGGGTCTGACACAACGGCTGTTGCGTTGGCCGTTGCTTTAAAGGCGGAAAGATGTCAGATTTTTACGGATGTGGAGGGGGTTTATTCAGCAGATCCACGGATTGTAAAGGATGCGCGGAAACTGGATGAAATTGCATATGATGAAATGCTGGAATTGGCCAGCTTGGGAGCGAAAGTGCTGATGGGTCGGTCGGTGGAATATGCTAAAAAGTATGAAGTTAAGCTTGAGGTGCTGTCAAGTTTTACAAAGACACCAGGAACCATTGTACAGAAAGAGGTAAAGAAAATGGAAGATATAGTTGTCCGGGGTGTTTCAGCGGATACGAATCAGGCCAGAGTGTTGTTGTCGGGCGTTCCTGATAAACCGGGAGTGGCAGCCAAGTTGTTCAAGGAGCTTGCTGGTGCAAATCTCAATATTGATATGATTATTCAGAACAGCAGTAGTAACGGCACAGCTGACATTTCCTTTACCGTGTCTGATGAGGATTTTCCGAAAATTCGAAAGGTTATCCATGCATCTGCAAAAAAAGTCGGTTTTCAGGCGATTCGCGTGGATGGTGATATTGCCAAGATAAGTGTTGTTGGCGTGGGCATGCGTGGTCATTCCGGTGTTGCTTTCCTGATGTTCAAAACATTGGCGGAAAACCATATTAATATTATAATGATATCCACATCTGAAATCAAAATATCAGTCGTTATTCAGAAAAGATATGCGAACAAAGCTTTAAGGGCTTTGCATAAGGTCTTTGCTTTGAGTAAAAAACGTGTGCTTTCGAGAAAATCAACTAAATCAAGTCTTCGGGGAGCGTGCGGTAAGGATAATATGGCGGGTAGTGTGAAGACTGGCAAAAGAGAAAAGATAAAATGATGAAAAAGATACAAATTTATGACACAACGTTGCGGGACGGCATGCAGGGAGAAGGTATGTCGCTTTCCAGTTCCGG
>CAZBGF010000191.1:0-4344 GCA_964491255.1 uncultured Verrucomicrobiota bacterium | reverse complement strand
CAATCACGTGGATAAGGCAAAGGAATGGGTCGGCAACTGGAAATCGCTGAAAACTGCAGGAGTATACCTGGCCCAGGAATCGCCATTTATGTATGCGGCTCCTGAAGATAAATGGGATCGACCGAGAAGAGACTATATGTCCTCATTTTATGGCGCGTTAATGGCGCTGGAAAGCGAACATGTCCCGGTCGATGTCCTGACCAGGCGACAACTTTGCCGTCTGGACGAGTACAAGGTGCTATATTTACCCAATGCAGTTTGCCTTTCCGAAACAGAAGTGAAGGCTTTACGGGAATACGTGAGAAACGGGGGAACTCTGATTGCTTCCTACCGTGCGTCGTTGGCCAATGAATGGGGGTATTTCCAGGATAACTTTCAATTGGCCGATGTGTTCGGAGTGGATTACGCGGGAGCGAAAATTGAGCCGCGTCAGGGATTACAGATGAAGGTTCTGGAGCCGGAGAAATTTCCGTTCGCTCCATGGGAAAATCCAATGGTTACTGTAAACAACTCGTCGATGGCAATAAAGTTGCGCACTGGAGCCAGAGAGATAGCCTCGCTGTATGAACGAATCGGGCCAAGTCCACGGACGGGAGAACTCCACGCGATACGCAATGCCTTTCTCAAGAATGCTCCGTCCTGTCCCGCAATTGTCGAAAATCGTTTTGGTAAAGGTCGTTGTATTTATTTCGGGCCCAAAGTATTCGCATCATACGCGAAATACAAAACTCCGGAAATCCGTAAGCTTGCCGTGCGCTGGCTTGCGGGTACTGAATTGGCATCTGGACCTGTGAAGATTGAAGATGCTCCCGATTGTATTAAGCTTTCAGCTTACGAACGCGCGGGGGAGGGGCGCTGGATTATTCACCTGGTTAACTGCCAGGCAAATCCCGGAGAACAGCATATCGCGTCATTAGTGCCGATGACCGAAAATATTCTGCCGGTTTACGATTTGAATATGAAGCTGAACACAGGTTCCCTGAAAATAGAAAAGGTATTTATGCCGTTGACCGGTGGAAACCTCGAGTTTTCCGGGGATAACGGAACTTATTCAATAGTTGTGCCGAAAGTTCATTTACATGAAATAATTGTGATCGAATTTTCATCTTTATGGCCCGGTGAACCTGAAAAATATACGGATCATGACCCGGTAAAAATGGTAAAATGCCCTGATCCGGGAAAAATAAATAAAGAAAAAATTCTATCATGGGGCACGGACGATGGCTGGGATGGGTTGGGAGATGGACAAGCTTTATAATCACGGTTCAGGATAGCCGCCCGGCAGTTGCCGGGATTAATCGAGTATGAGACTTCTTGAGAAGCTTTGTCGTGAGTTTCCAGGCAGTTCGAGTTAATAGGACGCAGATTTTCGCAAGATACACTTATCAATAATCTGCGTTCATCTGCGTCCAAAAAAGAAAATTCCTATACGATTGAGTTGTGTCCTGATAATGACGAAAGCATACACATTTAGAAAGGAATAAGACCATGAATAGATTTATGCGATTGGCAATTTCGGCGATGCTGGCGAGTGGTTTCGTTTTATTATCGAAAACAGACAGCTTCGGAAAGAGCGAAAAAATCAAAGTGGCGGTTTATACGCCTTCCCAATCTTCAGGAAGTTCAGCGGCCAGTGAAATAGATAAGCTCTTGAACAGGACTTATGGTATAGAGTCGGAGTGTATCAACAAAATCACGCCGGAGAATCTGGAGAAGCACAATGTACTGATTTTGTGGGGAACGAAGTATGGCGCGGAGTATGAAGATGGCGGCAATAAGATCGGCGAAGCAACCGCGAACATTATCCGCGGGTGGGTGAAAAATGGCGGCGGATTGCTCTGTTTTCATAACGCCGTAGGCCTGGAGCGACATGAGTCAGCGCCGATATTCCCGGAAGCCGGCAAAGGAATTGACAACTTCTATCCGGACATAAAAGCCTATTCCAGGGAAAACATCGTTGTCCGGAGTCATCCGGTTACCAGCGGTATGATACCGGGCGGTCGTTTTGTGTGTTCGTATTTTGATAATATAACTATTAAGCCCGGTGAAAAAGGTGTGCCGTTGGTGCGGAGAGTTACCGCTTCCGGAGATAAAGGGATTGTAGGAGACCCGGTGGTCGTGGTGGCGGAGATCGGCAAGGGTCGTTATGTTGCCTGCGGCTTCGCCATGGGACTGCATGCGATAGGGAAGCCGGTTGTTCCGATCGGAGGAGAAAAGAACCTGCTGATAAACGCAGTACAATGGCTTGGCGGACAAGGCAAAATTTCGATCGTGTCAGAAGAAATTATCGGCAAAGGCGGAATACTGGGGACACGCAATCTGTCGGACAATCCTTCTGCTGAGATAGCAGAGCACGGGAAACCGGTTAGATGGGGTTTGTATGTCGGCGCCGGAAAATTTAAATGGGGTGTGACTGACAGGGAGAAGCACAGTGGAAACTATTCCGTGTATCTCAGGGCCGAAGAATATTGGCCTCATCCAAATGGGTATGGATGTTTTGGCGCGGCGCTTCTTGTTCCTAAATCTGACGGGTACAAATACGCGGATTTGATAGTCAAACCGAATACCGTTTACAAATTCTCATTCTGGATGAAGACAAAGGCGCCTTATACAAGCGTTTCCGCTTTTGTATTCAACAGTAACGGAGCCCGGAAATGTTTAAAAACCGGTCTGGGCGATCGGATTTATCCCCGGGATGATAAGTGGCATGAATACCAGGGACAGTTTACAACCAGGCCGGACACCAAAACAGCGGCTCTGGGGTTTCGCCTTGACGGCAGGGAGGAAAGATGGGGAAGAACACCGGCTATGCCTGTCGGTTTGGAAATTTACATAGATGACGTGACAATAAATGAGGCGAATGCGGCATCATCTCTTGCTGAAATGCGGGACCGTTTTTTCATACGCAAAAAGACCGTGAAATGGGAAAAGAGCGAAGACGCGTTGCCGAAACTTGAGGGCATTGCTTTTAAGACACCGCTGGAATTCAATCGCAAATACCTGGATTTTCCATATTACAGCAACCTGCCGCAAGGCTGGAGTCGGATTGATCTTAAAGGATTATGGAAGATAAAGAAATTCCATGGTGTTGAGAACAACGAAACAAGTGATCCGGGAATGGCCGCCGGCTGTTGGAAAAAGGATTTCTCGGATGAAACATGGTCTCTCAGGCATGTGCCATCCGGATGGTACAGTGATGACACACCGAAGGCGTCGGAATTTTTCGGAAGCAAAAAGCGTTGGGGCTTGGAAAAATGGCTGAAAGATAAGAAATTCCCATGGGTGGGATGGTACAGACGCAACGTTACAATACCCGAAGAAGATGAAGGAAAAAGAGTTGTTTTGAACTTTGACGGATCTTCGTTGACAACGACTGTCTGGATTAACGGCAAGGAAATCGGGCGGCACAGCGGTGGCCGGACCTGGTTCAGTTTTGATATTACCGACGCAGTACTGTTTGGGGAAGAAAATACCATTGCGGTCAGAATATTCGAT
Organism: uncultured Verrucomicrobiota bacterium; assembly: GCA_964491255.1. Taxonomy (GTDB): domain Bacteria; phylum Verrucomicrobiota; class Kiritimatiellia; order JAAZAB01; family JAAZAB01; genus CAZBGF01. The sequence goes on along the minus strand of CAZBGF010000191.1, from coordinate 849 downwards.
CCGTTCTTCGTTCATGACGCGCATTACTATCTCGGTGGTATCTGGAACAGGGTCTATGTTGATATTGCTTCCGAGATTTATTCCCATCGTGTCCTTATCAACCCCGATCTGAAGAACTCGGAAGTCGGCGTGGACGCGTGGATAAAAAACATGTCCGGCAAGAAGCAGGTTATTAAGCTCAAGGCGGTTGTCAAATCCTATCCCACACCGTTATCAAAAGGCAGGAAATACAACAAAACTGTAAAACTCGGCAAAATCACTTTTAACCCTGGCATGAACAGGCTCAGCTTCAAAATTAAAATGAAAAAGCCTGTTTACTGGACGCCGGAGAATCCGTTCCTGTATACGCTTGAATTCAAAACCGGCCGGGAATTCATCAGTAAAGACAGATTTGGATTTCGTTCATTTGTCGCCAAAGGCCCTCTTTTTAGTCTAAACGGAATACCATTATTCCTGAGAGGGCATTCGATACATGCCGGCCTTTCATACCGTCCTGATTTACTTGATGCGAGCCATAAACATTTCATCTTTATGAAAAAGTTCATGATGGCAAGAAAGAATCTGGGGATAAATAATATTTACGCAATGATCACTTTCCTGCCGAGAGCGGTTTACGATCTCTGCGATGAACTCGGTCTGATGATTTATACCGACTGGCATAATGCCCGTGGAGACGCGTTCCCATGCAGCTGCGAAATCGAAACCGAAGATATCCGTGAAATTGATGCATGGGTATATGAGGCCTATAATCACCCGTCACAGGTTATGTGGTCGCTTGGTGGCGAGCTCTACGACCCTTCCTGGCCGAAACGCGTGGATTCATGGGATGAGGCATTGAATCCGGTGTAC
>CAZBGF010000190.1:0-4353 GCA_964491255.1 uncultured Verrucomicrobiota bacterium | reverse complement strand
CAGGTGAAGCCGGGGGGCGCGTTGTCAGAGTCTGATCCTGATGTCGTTCGAGCGAAATTCATGGAACGGAATCCGGGCTTGAGTAATGATCAAATCATGTTCAAGCCTGATTCATCAGGCCGAATTGTCGGAGTGGTGATTATTTCACCGGATTTAAAAGATATTCAGCCGTTGGCTTCATTCCCGCATTTGAGAGAGGTGATTTGCTCGGCGATGCGTCCGCTTAAGTGGTTTCGTGAACCCAAGACAGCTCCGCTTAAAGATATCTCTGTACTTAAAGGGATGTCATCATTAAGGGAAGTCAATTTCAGCCATACGATGGTGCGGGATATTTCAGTTCTGGCTGATATGCCATTGACGAAGGTGAATCTCGCCTCGACTAAGTTAAACGATCTGATGTTTTTACAGGGAATGCCGCTGACAGAATTGGATGTCAGTAACACGCAGATTAGAGATATACAGGTGTTAAAGGGAATGCCGCTGAAGCAATTGGTGGTGGCCAAAACCCGTGTGAGAGATATTTCTATGCTTAAAGGTATGCAGTTGCGGTTTCTTGATATAAATGGAACGGAAGTCAAGGATTTATCACCTTTAAAGGGGATGCCGCTTAAGCATTTAAGGGCAGGAAACACCAGGCTTTCAGATTTTACTCCGTTGGTTGGGATGCCGCTCAGGCATCTGAGTATTGCAGGAACGGATATTAGAGATTTGTCAGTTTTGACAACGCTTCCGTTAAAGGATTTGAATATAGGGGCGACAAAAATTAAAGACTTAAAGCAGATTCAAGGCCTGCAGTTGGAAAGATTGGTGATTAAATCTACGGCTGTCAAGGATCTTTCCCCGTTGGCGGCCATGCCCTTGAAGTATTTGAATATCAGGCAAACCAATGTCAAGGATTTAACACCGATTCAGAATTCAACAATCGAAGAAATTTATCTGGATTACAATCCGTTTGAGCATCGTAAAGGAACTCATGACGCATTTATTTCTGTTCTTCAACGAATGCCCTGTTTGAGACTTGTTAATGGACAATCTCTTTAGAAAGGATGACTGATCGTGGAAATGCCTATGCGATATGTCAGCACGCGTGGAGGTTGTTCTCCCATGACTTTTCAAGAGACGGTGATGACCGGTCTTGCTCGCGATGGGGGCTTGTTTCTTCCGATTCGAATTCCCGACGTCCGTTCTTATCTTTCATTATGGAAGACGCTTTCTTATCGTGATCTTGCTTTTGAAATCATGCGCCTGTATACGGATATTCCGGATGTCGATCTTAGGAATCTCACAAATCGCAGCTATTCTGCATTTCGTCATCCAGAGGTTACACCTGTTGTTTCGGTAAACGGCATTCATATTCTCGAGCTGTTTCATGGTCCGACATTGTCGTTTAAGGATGTTGCGCTTCAATGGCTTGGTCTTCTTTTTGACTATTGGCTGTCGAAGTCTGGTCAAAATTTGAATATTTTAGCTGCTACCAGCGGAGATACGGGCAGTGCGGCAATTTACGGTGTGAAAGGCCGGCAGCGAATGAAGATATTCGTTCTCTATCCGTATGGCAAGATCAGTCCAATCCAGGAACTACAGATGACGACAGTGCCGGATAATAATGTTTTTTGTATAGCGGTGGAAGGTAGTTTTGATGATTGTCAGAATGTAGCGAAAACCATTTTTCGTGATTTGGCATTCAAAGACAGGTGTGTTCTGGGCGCTGTCAATTCTATTAATTGGGCGCGTATTCTGGCTCAGATCGTGTATTATTTTTATGCTGCTTTTCGTGTGATGGAGCAATGCGGGGCTGAATATGTTCGGTTTGCCGTGCCTACCGGGAATTTTGGCGATATTTTCGCCGGATACCTGGCGTGCAGAATGGGGTTGCCGGTCAAGAAGCTTGTTCTGGCCTCGAATGAGAATGATATTCTTTCGCGTTTCTTCAAAACCGGTGTTTATAAACGTAGCGCTGTTCGCTCAACTATAAGTCCGTCCATGGATATCCAGATTGCCAGTAATTTCGAAAGATATCTCTATTACCATGTTGGCGAGGACCCCCAAAAGGTTTGTCGGTTAATGAATCAGTTTGCAGAGACAGGAGAATTGACGATTGACCTTTGCGGCGGTGAGTTAGATCCGTTGTTTGCGGCAGGATTCAGTGATGATAAAACAACGATTGCGACGATCAGAGATTGGTATCTCAAAACCGGTTATCTTCTTGATCCGCATACTGCTGTTGGTGTTCATGTGGCCCAGGATTGTCTTCATCCTGATGAGCCTATGATTTGTCTGGCTACAGCTCATCCTGCTAAATTTGCTGATGTTATTCATGAAGCTACAGGCAGAAACATTGCGCATCATACTATACTGGACGCGTTGAAGGATATTCCTGCGCGTTCAACTGTTTTGCCGGCGTCCATTGAGGCGGTGTGCGCATTTATTGAAAAAAATGTAAAAAATAAGGAGTCCGTATGAAACCACTGCAACACTCAAATTATCCCGGCCCGAAAGGGCCGGTTGTACTTGTTATTATGGATGGTGTTGGAATCGGGAAATATAGGGAAGGGGATGCTGTTCAGTCTGCATTTACGCCGCATTTGGACTGGCTTAAGGCAAACGCTTTGAACAGTCATCTCAAAGCGCATGGCAGGGCTGTTGGACTTCCGAGTGATGAGGATATGGGGAATAGTGAGGTAGGGCATAATGCTATTGGTTGCGGGCGAGTTTTGGATCAGGGAGCGAAGCTGGTTAATGCCGCGATTCAATCCGGCTCCATGTTTAAGGGCGCCGTCTGGACGAACCTGATTCGAAACTGCACGGAATATAACAGCACACTTCATTTTATCGGGTTGTTTTCAGATGGTAATGTCCACAGTCATATTAATCATCTCAAGGCGATGCTGAGCCAGGCAGGAAAAGAAGGCGTTAAAAAAGCACGTATTCATATTTTGCTTGATGGCCGTGATGTCGAAGAAACCTCCGCACTGAAGTATGTGGATTCGTTTGAGGAATTTCTTGCGGAATTGAATGCTGATAAATCAGTAGATTACCGCATTGCATCCGGAGGCGGACGCATGCAGATTACCATGGATCGCTATAACGCGAATTGGGACATGGTCAAGCGTGGGTGGGATACGCATGTTCGGGGCATTGGCCCGCAGTTTGCAACAGCTCGAGAAGCTGTTGAATCGCATCGGAAGGCAACCCCGGGCGTCATTGACCAGGATTTGCCGTCCTTTGTTATTGCTGATCATGGCGCTCCGGTTGGTACTATTGCGGATCATGATAGTGTCATATTTTTTAATTTCAGAGGTGACCGTGCGATTGAAATCAGCAAAGCGTTTGAAGAAGACACGCTTTCTGAATTTGATCGAACACCTCGTCCGAATGTTTGTTATGCCGGGATGATGCAGTATGACGGTGATTTAAAGGTGCCGAAGCAATTTCTTGTGACTCCGCCGGCAATCAGCCGGACTGTTGGAGAATACCTTTGTAAGTCAGGTGTGCGGCAGTTTGCTATCAGTGAAACACAGAAGTTTGGTCATGTAACCTATTTTTTTAACGGCAACCGCTCGGGTAAGTTCGATGACAAGTTGGAAGAGTATGTTGAAATCCCATCTGACATTATTCCGTTTGAACAGCGCCCATGGATGAAAGCTGCGGAGATTACTGATCGTGTCGTTGCAGTCATTCATGAAAACAGGTTTCCTTTCATACGGTTGAATTATCCGAACGGCGATATGGTTGGGCACACAGGTGTGTATCAGGCAACGGAAATTGCAGTGGAAACAGTGGACTTGTGTGTAGGCCGATTGATAGATGCGGTTAGCGCGGCAAATGGTGTTTTGGTGGTTACCGCGGATCATGGGAACTCGGATGATATGTTTGAGCGTGATAAGAAGACAGGTGAAGTAAAAATAAAACCGGAAACGGGAAAACCCCAACCGAAAACGAGTCATTCCCTGAATCCTGTTCCGGTTTATATATATAAGCCTTCGCAGACCCCTGACCTGGCCATATCAAAACATAAAGAACTGGGTGTCAGTAGTCTCGCGGCTACTTGTTTGACTCTGCTCGGATTTGTTCCTCCGGCAGATTATGATCCTAGTGTGGTGTCCGGTAAATAGCTTGAACAATGACACAGCATATTTTGCAGTGTCCGCAAGGCGTCGCAAAAAAAGCGATGCTGTGTATCGTTGTTTCGCGACAACATAGCGGAACTGCGAAATATGCTGCGCCCTATCGGGTTATGGCTTTTTTTGTGCTGGCTGGCGTTGTCTAAAGAAGCGAATACCGATGGATATGCGCATTCTTTAGCCGTCTTGCCCAGCGCAAAAATGGCGGTAATCATTGTCAAGGTATTTA
>CAZBGF010000189.1:0-4395 GCA_964491255.1 uncultured Verrucomicrobiota bacterium | reverse complement strand
TTAAGCTATCTGCAGAATGCGGTATTCCGAAGAGAATGAAGAGAAAAATTTGACAGCCTACCCGTAGGACCGCCCTGCGGCCAGGGAATGAACCCAGCCTTCACCCTTCCGTTTTCGCTCTGTGAACTACGCCGGGACCAACCTTCGCTCCTTCGACTTCGCTCAGGGCTACGGCTTGGCACGCAAGTCGAGCTACGGCCACGTCGCTACGCAAGTGGCAGGCGGGCACGGCAAAATGGACAAAATAATATGGGAGAAAATGGAGAGTAACCACAGATTTCACTGATTACACTGATTATTTTTTCGTTAATATCTGTGCCATCTGTGAAATCTGTGGTTAAATTCTTTTCTTCGTGTCTTAGTGACTTCGCGGCGAATTATTCAGGTTATAAACACGAAATTGGAATAAATAAGGAGGTTTGACAAAGACAATAAATAACGTGAAAACTTTTGTGGTTGACAATGGTGTCTTTGCCCGATATGGTTTGCACGATAGTAAAAAAAATGACGAGCGAAGCAGAGGCAGATATGACAAAGTTCTGCAAAACAGCTGATGAGGATGCGCTCATAGAGCGCACGCTACAGCGTAACATGTTAGCACCTGGGCGGTTGCAAATTTTTCGATGTTGTAGTGTCGGCTCTATGAGCCGATTTCAGCTATTTTGCAAAAGTCTATCAGATATGAACAAAAGGAGAATATGGTATGTCAAATGAGCTTTTTACAAAACGAATCGAGAACTGGAAATCCGAGGGTCAACTAACTGCTTTCAACCTGGCTTGTGTAGCAGAAGCTGTTGATACTGTCCAGAGCCTGTGCGACCAGAACATCGGGTGGGAAGTAGTCGAAGAACGAATTGGAGAATACAAAAATTGGGACCCGTATATTATTAAAGCGGACAAGGACACGGAGAACGGATACTGGAAACGCCTTGAAGAACGGCGCACGCCGTTTAAGTTTCTTTCAGAAGAAGCCGGCACCGTTGAAATCAACCAGGACGCTAAAGGCGATAAATATTTTGTCGTCTGCGATCCGTTTGATGGAAGTTATCTATTTCAGCATGGAATACCGGCTTTCTGGTATACTTCTCTTGCGTTGTACAAGGCCGATATGACACCCGCCTGCTGTGCTGTCTGCGACTGCTTTCCGAAAGTCATTGCTTTTGCCAATGAAAATGGCGCTTTCCGGGCTGAGCTTGAAGGTGACAAGTTGGCTCATAGGGTCAATCTGGACAAGAGCTACCGCAAGTCAATGGGTCGTACTGATGTGACGAAGATGGAGGGTGCCAGCATTGAATCGTACGCTATGAAACCCACTAAGTTTCTCATGCCGCTTGTTGATAAATACCGCGAATTTTTGAGTCCTTTCAAATTTCTTAACCCTAATGGCGGTCCTTACGGCTTTGTTGATGTTGCCGAAGGCAAGATTGACTGCTATTTTGCTCCCAAGCAACCGTTCGTGGATATATTCTCCGGCATCTATATCGCAGAACAGGCTGAGGTAATTGTGACCGATTTTGACGGCAAACCAGTTAAATTCATTGATGATGAGGAGACAGTGTGGGATGTGGTGGCAACAACCAATCAAGCTCTGCACGACGAGGTTCTTTCCTCAATAGCGGAATGCAAGAAGAAAAACGGGTAGACAACGCACAGTGTGAAATCCTATTACAAGACAACAAATCCAAACATGAAAGGGCCAGAACTAATGGCAGAAATGATCAAGTTGCAGGATGTAAAAAAAGAAGAGTTGCCCGCCGACCTGAAGCCCGAGACGTATTTCGACTTCGCATCTCATCCGTTTGAGCATCAGGCGCTTATCGATCAGGCTAATTCCATATACGGAGCAATCCTCGATATAGACGAATACGCCACAAAGTGGCTCGATAAAACAATTGCCGAAAAACGTTCTGGCGCCAAAGCCTTCGTGAACGAGACACCCAAGCCCACCCACACCGCAGGGGAATTCGAAATACTTATCGAAGACGGCGCGGTATTTGAACCGGCTCGAATCATCGGAAGCTCGAAGAAAGGTGTCTCGCATACCGTCTTTATTGCCAAAGACGCAACGGTGATAGGTGTTGACATCTATCTCGATAAAGGAAGTATATTCATCGGCCCGAAGACCACTGTCGAGGCCGGGTCGGGAATCAAAGGACCTACGATCATCGGCAAAGAAACTGAAATTCGTCAAGGCGCTTATCTTCGCGGGGATTGCATAATCGGCGACGGTGCCATAATTCGCGGCGAAATCAAAAATTCCGTACTCATGAACAATGCCAATTTCCCGCACCCCTCCTATCTAGGCGACTCGCTTTGCGGTTATATGACGCATTTCGGAAACCAGGCCACTACTGCGAACGTCGGCATCTTTGCGGGCCTGGTCGCATCCGACAAAAGAAAGCCGCTGGTCATATCGTGTAACGGCAAATCCTATGACCTGGGCAAACCGAAGATGGGAATCTGCCTCGGCGATTTCAGTCAAGTCGGCTGCAACTCAGTATCCGACCCCGGCACATTTCTGAAGCCCTATACCATTGTCTACTCGCTCACCCGAATCACGAAGGGATTCTATGGCCCCAACGAGGTGCTGAAAAACAAGCCGCTCGAGCACGGAATAATCGAGCGCGCGCCATATGTCGTCTAACGACACCCAGCTGAGCCGCACTGGAAGCTCTCGCTTCGACGTAGCCTGGGTCGGCGAGCTATGGCAGGGCAACTTTGCATGCCCATGCAAACTGTAGCCGCGGCACTCTGTTGCCGCGTTTTGAAATTCCTGAGCGTAGTTGCGCTTGTGCCAAGCGCAGGGTTTATCTTCAGCACGCCCACACAACTGTTTCAGAGAACAGCGAAATATGATTGGTAGAAAAAAATAAAAACATGAAAGGAAAAACAATGAAACAAGCTGATATCGGATTGGTTGGACTTGCGGTGATGGGTGAAAATCTTGTTCTAAATATGGAAAGCCGAGGATTTACAGTGGCTGTTTTCAACCGCACGCTGTCAAAAGTTGATAACTTCATAAATGGCAGAGCGAGTGGCAAAAAGGTAATTGGCACTCATTCGATTAAGGAATTGGTTCAAAAGTTGAAAAAGCCGAGACGCGTCATGCTGATGGTCAAAGCGGGCAATCCCGTAGACGAGTTCATTAATCAACTAATTCCTTTGCTCAACAAAGGCGACATTATTATTGATGGCGGCAATTCCAATTTTAATGACACGATTCGGCGAACAGCACAATTAGAGCAAAAGGGTCTGCTTTTTATCGGAACAGGTGTATCCGGCGGGGAGGAAGGCGCATTGAAAGGCCCGAGCATCATGCCGGGCGGATCAAAGAAGGCATGGCCGCATGTAAAAAACATCTTACAAAAAATCAGCGCAAAAGTTGACAAGGGCATTCCATGCTGCAACTGGATCGGCAGTGATGGCGCGGGCCATTTTGTAAAAATGGTTCACAACGGAATTGAATACGGCGATATGCAGTTAATTTGCGAGGCGTATAATCTCATGAAACATGGACTTGGCATGAGCGCACCCCAGATGCACAAGGTGTTTAAAGAGTGGAACAAGGGAGTGCTTGACTCTTATCTGATTCAAATCACCGCAGATATTCTGGCGAAAAAAGATGAACTGACAGGCAAACCAATGGTAGACATGATTCTCGATACTGCCGGACAAAAAGGCACCGGTAAATGGACAAGCATAACTGCGCTTGATATGGGAATCCCTGCACCCACTATAGCAGAAGCGGTATTTGCCCGCTGTATTTCTGCAATTAAAGAAGAACGTAATATCGCATCAAAAAAATTAGCTGGCCCAAGTGCAGTTTTCAGGGGAAATAAAAAAGCGCTTATTGAAGATATTCGCAAGGCTCTTTATGCTGCTAAAATATGTTCGTATGCGCAGGGATTTGCTCTCATATCCGGCGCATCAAAGGAATATAACTGGAATCTGAAATTCGGTGATATTGCACTCATGTGGCGGGGCGGATGTATTATCCGGGCAAAATTCCTTGTTAAAATCAAGGAGGCGTTTGCGAAAAACCCGAAACTGGCAAATTTAATGCTTGCCCCATACTTCAAGGGTATTCTCAAGAAAAACCAGAATAGTCTGCGCACAATTGTTATTGAGTCCGCAAGAATGGGCATTCCCGCGCAGGCGTTTAACTCAGCACTTACATACTTCGACAGTTACCGAAGCGCCCGTCTTCCTGCTAATCTGCTTCAAGCTCAGCGCGATTATTTTGGCGCTCATACGTATGAACGGGTGGACCGGAAACGCGGCGAATTTTTCCATACTGAATGGTAGGTGGAAGTGAAGAGGTGTCGGAGTGTGGGAGTAACGGTCCCGTCCTGATATAGGTTGTCACATAGCAATGGAGAAAAAGCTATGGGAAAG
>CAZBGF010000188.1:0-4396 GCA_964491255.1 uncultured Verrucomicrobiota bacterium | reverse complement strand
AAATGACTGCGGACTGCTAAATGCTTACAGTAAAACCTTGCAATTTAGAACTTTTCTCTGCATACTTGAATTTATGCTCCTATAAGAACATTTTCTTGTTTACCTTAATAAAAAATCTCTTTGTGTCCTTCGTGACTTCGTGGTTAGTACTTTTTCAGTATCGACTAAGTGACATTATTTCTCAAAACGTTGGGAAATATATTTCAGGGCTTCACGAATCGTAAGTTTTGCACTGCTGGGGCCGATGCGGATATAAAGTTCTTCCTCGTTTTGTTTCTGATTCAGAAATACGGGTCTCGGACTCTTGGCACATTCAACGATAAAGACGGTTTTATTGTCGCTCTTTTCGAAAGATGTACGAATAAAAGGGCAAACATCCTGTCCTAGTGAAGATTTTACCAAGTTCCAGAAATGAAGTGAAAACCTGTCGATATCCGAGAATCCGTCCGTTTCAATCCCTTCGACGGATCCGTCGTCTCGCACACCCACCAACAAGGTTCCTCCGGATGAGTTCAGAAACGCTGTAATGGTTTTCAGATTGGCATGTTCAATGGCGGTATCCTTTCTGCATGCTTTTACATTCCAGCGCAGGCATGATTTGAACTCGAGAGTGTGGCTTTCCCCTGTGTTGATCAACTCAAGAACATTTGACGCTTTGCTTTCCATATGATCATGATAAGAAAGATATTCCAAAACGGTTAAAGCGTGTTCGCGTAATCGCGCGAAACTGTCGTCGGGTTTTTTCCAGTCAGGAATCAGAGTCATGGTTTCAATTTCAAGTTTAATGATATTACTGAAATTTATCGAATGATTGCTCCGATTCAGATACGGCAGATGTATGCTGAATAATGCGCTGGCGTATTCTGAAGGTGTTATTTTGTATAGGATCAGCAATAGGGGCAATACAATGCCTGATTCGTGCGTCAAACAGAGCGAAATGACGGCAGCCTGCTTCTCAGGAGTTAAATGAGTAAAGGTTGATTTCATTATATCCAGGAATTGATCAAATGAATGCTCAATGAAATCCAGATGGCAGTGAGTATGTTCCATTAAAAAATCATTCAGACTTTTGAGCGTACCGGTAATGCCGCTGAAGTAAAATGCCAGTAAATGCTGTTTATCCAGAAATTTCAGGATTACATCAGGATTGGCAAACTCGTGGGTCTTTGCTGTCTCTGTCTTGCTCCTGACGACAGGGTCCGCTTTTATTATTTCTTCAAATGAAGCAGTTATGGTATCAACAGCCTGTTTCAGGAAGTCTTTCTGGATTACGAACAGCGAGCAGGCGTTAATTCGTTGAGTATCCAGAACACGCGAAACTGACAATTCTCTGAGCATATGTTCAAGCAGTCGGGGATTATGATGGACCATCTCTGCGCCGGAAGGTGTTGTGAGAGGCTGCCCGGCATAATAAAGAGCATAGTCAGCGTCCCGTTTCACAACATCAAGAAGATTTGGATTGATTGATTTTATTTTGTGTTCAGCTGTGGTTTTCATCATAGTGTTCGTTGAGTAGAGTATGTCCAGTTTTGAAGACGCACACCATCAGCAACGGCAATATACCAGAAGATATGAACAAGACAACCGAAAAACAGTGACATTTCCAACCCGGATATTGTAGCAGTCGAGTTTACTAATGCCGGTTGTTGTTTTTTTGAAGAAACAATCTTGCAATACATATCGTAATACCATATTTGTGTATAGTGGATTTTTGTGAAATGGCTGATTTGACTATAGCGTCTCCATTCCGCGCGGTTTGAAAAACGGAGCAGAAAATCAAAGAAAGCCACCAGCCTTCGCCCCTTCGACATTGCTCAGGGCTACGGCCAGGCAAGCAGATTACACGGATGGATACAGACAATTTAGATTTCTTATTCTCACACCCGCCTGCCCGAGGCAACACGACTCGCCTGTGCCCGAGCCGGGCTCGCGTCGGCCAGGGAAGTGGAAGTTACCCTTGAACGGGTTATTTGTAATTACGAGGTTGATATGACACCGGAATTGATGGCAGGAATGAAGCGAATCGGTTGGTCGTTTTTTTGGATTGTTATTGGTGTATACGTTGTCCTTTCACTGTACCTTCTGTTCATGCAGCGCCGGTATATTTATTATCCAACAAGGGATGTGTATACGAATCCCTTGGAACATGATCTGGCGTATGATGATGTCAAGTTGACAACTGGTGATAACGGCGCTATTGCGGCGTGGTTCGTGCCGGCTTCTTCCGCGCGGGCGACACTGCTTTTTTGTCACGGCAACGGAGGCAATATTGCGGATTGCATGTTTTCCGTTCAAGCTTTTCACGACTTGGGTTTGAATGTCTTGATCTTCGATTATCAGGGATATGGAAACAGTACGGGAAAGCCTTCGGAACAAGGCATGTATCATGACGTCAAAACAGCGTGGGATTATCTTACCATAGAACGAAAAATTCCGTCTGGTAAGATCATTGTGTTCGGCCGTTCGCTCGGCGGCGCGGTGGCCGCGTGGCTGGCTGACGAGGTGAACCCGGGTGCGCTCGTCCTGGCTTCTGCTTTTACATCCATGCCTGATATGGCTGCCGTAATGTATCCGTATCTGCCGGCGCGTTATCTATGCCGATTCAAGTACAACACTCTGGAGCATGTCCGTTCATTAAAGTGCCCCATACTGGTTGCTCATAGCCCTGAAGATGATGTGATTCCATTTGAGCACGGGAAAAAGCTGTATGAAGCAGCGCCCCAGCCGAAGCAATTTATAGAGACGCATGGTATTCATAATAGTTGTGGCATAGAAGAAGACCAGGAATGCCGTCATATATTTGATTTGTTTCTTGCCAGATATGTTCTGTAGTGCAAGGAGACAGTAGATTTGATTCGAATCTTAACGCAGGAAAATGATGAATAACACCTGTCCCGATATGATGCCTGTTTTTTCAGCGAAGACTCCTGCTGCGAATGGGGTACAAAAGGATGGTTATTCCTTAGCCGTTGCGGTATTATTGATTATGTGTACAAGTTTATCAGGTATCACGGGTCAGCCGATGACATCGAGTAAAGTCGAACCGCTTTCAAGTTTATTGGATCGGTTAGAAGCGAAGATTAAAAATTTCGTTCCTGATCCGAAATACCCGGGTGATTGTTTTGCTCTGGTTGTTTTACAGGAAGCTATGATTGCCGCCCGGGAGGGCAACTATGGAATTGGCGCCTGTTTAGTGCGGGAAAACGGCGAAATTGTCCAAAAGGGACATAATCGCGTGTTTGCGCCTTATTTCAGAAGCGATCTTCATGCGGAAATGGATGTGTTGACCAGGTATGAAGAACGAATGCGAGCTGGGGAAAGTAAAGTTGAAGGGTTAACTTTATATACTTCTGTCGAACCCTGTCCCATGTGCCTGGCGCGCATTATTACCGCAGGCGTAAAAAAGGTATATTATCTTACCCCGGACCCGGCCGGCGGCATGGTACATAAATTCAATGATTTGCCTGCTGTCTGGCAGGAAATTGCGAAGGGAAGGAAATATGTGTCTGCCCACTGTTCTCCGGAACTAAAGGAGATAGCATCTCAGGTTTTCCATTATTCTGCAACTGTTCTTGATGGTAAACTAAAAGGTAAGTCTACTAAGGCAGGTACAAAGGCACAGAGGGGAAAAGGTGCAAAGTAAAAAAATAAGCGTTTGCTGCTTCGGCTGATCCGCTGTGGCGTGAAAAAAATAGAGGTAACAGGAGAAACATGAACAGTTGTGTATTGCGTACTATATTCCATTTTGTCTCCGCCTTGGGCGAGGTTCTTCTGCTTTGTGCCTGAGCAGCTGTGTTATTTAATAGAAAGAATACGAATGGAAACAGGAAGGTCTGAATAGAGCTTAAATCAGTTATTCACTTACAGTCAGGAGAACAAAATTATGGTTTTTCAATGCAGGTTTATAAAAGTGGTCGTCTTTTTTGTAATGATGATATGTCTTTTCGGTTGTAGAACGCTTGAAGATAATAAGCCTGATGTTAAAGACGCGTTGCGCGTTGGCGTGTCATTCGCATATCCACCGATAGTATTTAAACAGGATAAAAAATTCACAGGCGTTGAAATAGAATTTGCGCGCGAATTGGCCAAGGCTCTTGATAAACAGCTTGTCTTGATTGAGTTGAAGTGGAACGAACTCATTCCTACTCTCCTGAAAGGCAGGATCGATATCATCATGTCAGGTATGTCAATTACTGATGCGCGAATGATGCGGATAATGTTCAGCGATCCTTATCTTGAAACCGGCCAGATGGCACTCATGCGTTATGCAGATACAAATCGGTATTTTTCGCCGGAAAGCATTAAAAGCAGTGATGCGAGGATAGGAGTGGAAAATGGAACAACAGGAGACATATTTGTTCAAAAGAATTGTCTGAATGCCGATAAAATCAGCATC
>CAZBGF010000187.1:0-4417 GCA_964491255.1 uncultured Verrucomicrobiota bacterium | reverse complement strand
ACAAATTGAGATAATGAAAAAGCAGGCGGGTAAATTGACCGCCGACATCAGACCGGACATGGCGCGGGCCTTGCAGGAACAGATCGAGACGCATGTGAAGCTGCTGGAGCAGTACGGAGTCAAAGTGCACCGCACCATACCCCTTCGGTATCCCGAGGAGAGGGGGTTTCTTAACGAGGTTCAGCGGGGCAACATGATCTTCGGCGCTCAGGATTTTTTCGTGGTTATAGGCAGTCATGTCATCTTGCTGACCAACTTCAGGTATCCCTTCCGGCGCAAGCAGATCTACGGCGTGCGCCCCGTCTTGGAACCCCTGCTGCAAAATAGCGCTGTCCGCTACGCGGCCATGCCGCCGGCCTCGCCCCATTACGCTGAAGATGACATGTACCTGGAGGGCGGCGACATGCTCGTGGCCGGACAAGATGTTTACGTGGGTTGCTCAGGTCGGGCTTCCAGTCCGTCCGGCATTGACTGGCTCCGGCAATACCTTGCGCCGGACTACCGGGTCCACATGATAAAAATGAGGGAGGACGTGTTCCACCTGGATGGTTTGTGCATGTTTCCCCGCGAGGGGCTGGTGGTGTACAGTCCCGCCCACATCCCTGAGTTGCCCGATGCCCTGCGGAAGTGGGACAAAATCGAATTACAGCCCAGCGAGTACTTCGGTGGAAACGGCCTTTGTCTGGATGACAAGACCATGGTCATGCCCAGGGATTACGAAAGGGTTTCCGGTGAGCTGGAGAAAAAGGGGATAAAAGTGATTTCGGCGGAATACGGCATGACCATGGAGTTCGGCAGTGGCCCACGCTGCTTGACAGGTGTCTTAAGGCGCGATAGATAAAAAATGAGGGTTAGAAGGCAATAGGCAGCTTAAGAGAGATTAGGGTCAGGTGATAAATGGTGACAACCTGAATGGTTACGATAAATGAATCGGGTTATGGCGAGACAGATGATTCATTTGCGGGAATATGATTTTGGTGTAGTTTCTCAACGTTGATTCCCTGTTGTTTCAGTTTTTTTTCCAACACTGGGTTGCCAGGCTGGATTTGATGGCTATATATCCACCATGCTATAGCTTTTTTCTTTTGATGGAGTGCCCATAGAGTATCCCCAAGATGTTCGGCAATTGTCGGGTCATCAGGAAGAAAGTAAAGCGCTGATTGAATGTGTTCCAGAGCAATGTTATATTTTTTTTGTTTGAAATAAATCCAGCCCAGTGTGTCAATATACGCGGCGCTTTCCGGGTCGAGATCGAGCGCGTGCGTGACATACTCGAGTGCCATATCCAGGTTGACGCCTTTTTCCGCCCACATATACGCGAGGTAATTGAGCGCGCACTGATTTTCCGGATCCAGCAGAATTGATTTTTGAATCAGATTTTCAGCTTGCTCAAACTGACCATAGCGTTCACAAGCAGTACCGTAGTTGAAAAAAAACACTGAATTCAGAATCGGTTCTGGATAGTGTACTGCAATTTCTTCAACTTTATTGAAAGCTTTAACCGATTCTTTGAAGTGATGCGCCTCATTGTTAAACAGTCCCAGATAATAATACACGTATGGATTGTCTGGTAGAGCTATTGCGGCTTTTTCCATAAGCTGAATAGCATCCTTGTTCCTGTTCTCTTTTAAATAGAAAAAAGCGAGTAAACGATAAGATTCAAATGATGTTGGATCGAGTTCAATGGCCTGCTTATAAAGAGAAACTGTTTTTTCAGGTAATTGGCTTTGCTGGGCCGCTTTGCCGAAAGTCAGAAAGAAATGGGATGTCAGAGAAGAATTATCTTTTTTTGAAATGATTTCCTGAATTTGTTCGAATATATTAAAGGCTTCTTTGTTTTGCCTGTTTATAAGGTAAAGCCGAGCTAGAATCTCAAGCATTTTAGTGTTTTCAGGAACTTTTTTTAATCCGGCTTTCAATGTTTTGCTTGCTTTTTCAGTGTCCGTTTTTAAATACAATAAAGCCAGTTTTATGTAGGGTAATGGATTCGAGAGGGTTGTCTCACATGCCGAAGTATAACTGTTGACAGCATTTGTGATGCTGCCCATCGCCTCGTATAATTCGCCAAGGTAATAGTTCACTTCACTGTTGTCAGGTTCCCGGAGTCTGATCGTTTTGAGTAATTGAATGGCATTTTCTTTGTCATTGACGGCCAGGTAGCATAAGACCAACTTCTTTTGCACCTGGATGTCATCAGGTTGGTGAATCGCGAGATCATTAAGGCCTTGTATTGCCTCTTTAATATTCTTGTTCAGGATATATAAATCGGCTAACCGGTGTAGATAAGGAATCGAAAAAGCATCGTGAGGTTCCCGCGAAGCCTGTTCATAGTAGTTAATCGCTTGCTTAAGATAAAGCGCCGATGTTTCATCTTTTGTTATGCTGATCCGCTTGGCATAAAGGTCACCTAATGCGCGAAGAATCGGAAGTTTATCATTTACTTTACTGAGCGCATCCTCGAGGGTTGAAAGCGTATGGTCTGCATCCTGCTTCTTTTCGTAAATGGATGCGAGATAGAGGTGTCCGTTTGGGTTTTGAGGCGCAAGAGCCATGGCCCGGATACATGCGTCTTCGGACTTGTCCAATTGATTCAGTGCCATGCACACTTTCGCCAGATAAAGGTGTGCATCAAAGGATTTCGGGTTTTGACGGCAGGCTTTTTCCATGATCGCCACGGCCTGATCGTCTTTGCCTTGCTTAATGTACTGACGCGCAATGTGGACATACAAAATTTCACATTCCGGTTCCAGTTCAGCGGCTTGGAGATAATTGGTCAAGGCACCCGCATCAAGCATGCTTTCAAGCAACGACCCCATGCTGAAGTATGCCATTGCTTCTGCCTGGCTTGCGTCGTTTGGGTTCAGAGAAAATTCTTGGTCAGGCCGATTGTGTTTCATCAGGGGCGAAAACAAGCTTCGACACCCAGATACCACACCCACTGCTGCAACCATAATGACAACAACAAGTAAACGATATTGTCTCATGACTTATTTATTGTATGTGTTCACAGGATCCCGCCGTTGGCGGGATAAACCATGCAGAAAGCATGGCAAGTTCAAAGTTTACCAACCCGAAAGTTCGGGGTGGCTTGCCCCGCCACTGGCGGGGTTCACCGTTCAGTGTTATTGAAATCAGGGATTTGCTAATGTTTTTCGCGTCAATCCAGCTTCGCTGTACTAAGCGACCACTTGTCCCGATGCGAGATCGGGACGACGTGGCAACTGTAAACCGTGAACTCAGAAATTGGAACCGCTGTTCACCCCGAACGTTCGGGGCGAACAGGGTTTATTTATTTATGTTTTTATGACGATCGGATTTCAAACGTTTTCGACGTTTGTGCTTTGACATTTTTTTCTGACGCCATTTTTTAAGTGATCCCATTCTACTTCCTTCCTATATATACATATATAAACATATGCGTTCACAGTAATCAGTTTTCAGTTCCCTTCTAATTAGGCTGAAAGCTGTGCTGATTTTTCCCAAACTTTATCTTAATATTTTCTCCTGCTGATAGCTGACAGCTGCTTACTGACAGCTATGAACGATTACTTACTACATAATAACCTTATTCAGCGGAATTTCGATGATTCCATTTGCTCCAGCTGATTTCAAACGCGGAATGATTTCTCGTACCACTTGTTCCTCTATCACTGATTCAATGGCAACCCAACCTTCTGTGCTTAACGGGTTAATGGTTGGAGCGTGAAGTGCAGGCAGAATGCGTGTCACGGAATCTACATTTGCCAGCGCAACATTCATTTTGAGTAATACTTTGCTTTCAGCAGCCAACGCGCCAGACACTAAAATAGTAATTTGTTCGATTTTACTGCGTTTCCATTTTTGTTTCCAAGCGGTTTTGTTGGCAATCAGTTTTGTGGTTGATTCCAGGACAGTCTCGATAATCCGCAGTTTGTTGGCTTGTAAAGAAGCGCCTGTTTCAGTCAGTTCCACGATGGCATCAGCCAGTTCGGGCGCTTTTATCTCGGTCGCGCCCCACGAAAATTCAATATTAGCTTTAATTCCATTGCGTTCCAGAAACCGGCGTGTAAGCCCCACTGCTTCAGTCGCAATCCGTTTTCCCTGAAGATCGCGAAGGGTTTGAATGGGAGAATCCATTGGAACAGCAACGACCCATTTGACTGTGCGGAGTCCCTGCTTGGCATACACCAGATCAGCGATTTCCTTTACATCAGATTCGTTTTCCATGATCCAGTCATAGCCGGTGATGCCGGCATCCAGCGAGCCCTGTTCCACGTAACGGCTGATTTCCTGGGCGCGAATGAGTCGTACGTCAATTTCAGGATCGTCAATGTCGGGAATATAAGAACGTGCATCAGTCGTTATCGTGAAGCCGGCTTTTTTCATGATTAGAAAAGTCGCGTTCTGGAGGCTTCCTTTTGGTAAGCCGAGTATAATT
>CAZBGF010000186.1:0-4434 GCA_964491255.1 uncultured Verrucomicrobiota bacterium | reverse complement strand
TGAGAGTAACCACAGATTACACAGATTATTTATTTTCATTCTATGTAATCGGTGAAATCTGTGGTTAATTCCTCGTTCGTGTGACCCATAAATTCTGCGGACGAGCCTAATATTCTTATGAACTTTACTTCCGACTGTCCTTCACGGAACGGTCTAATTCATGCTTTATCGCTTGACAAAGGGTTTCAATGGAAATGGGCTTTCTGAGATAGGAAACCATATTATTGTTTTTTATCTTGCTTACTTTTGCTGACTCTGTCTGGCCGGAAATAAAGATGGTTTTCTGCCGGGGATTAATCGTTTTCATATATTTATAAATTTCTATTCCGTCCATGCCCGGCATAACTATATCGAGAATAGTCAGGACGGGAAACTCCTTTGTGGTTTTGCACTTCCTGACAATCGCAATTGCTTCCTCACCGCTTTGTACACCGACTGCAGTATAACCAAGGTTTGCCACAATTCTGGATATCACTTCAACCTGCAGTGAATCATCGTCCACAACTAAAATGGTTTCCATCCCACCCTGATGTTCTACTTTACCCGTATCCATCTTCAGGTCTTCGTGGCATGTTGGGAAATAAAGAGTGAACGTGGTTCCGCGTCCAACCTTGCTTTCCACGTCGATATAACCCTTGTGGTCCTTGACAACACCGTGAACAACACTCAGACCAAGACCAGATCCTCGACGAGAATCTGCCGGTTTCGTTGTGAAAAACGGATCAAAAATTTTATCCATGATTTCCAATGGTATTCCGTGGCCTGTGTCCAAAACCATAAATTTGATATACTCACCCTCCCTTATCGACTCATAACGTTTTAAGGGCGTTTCCAGATAAACATTTTCCGTCTTGATCAAAAGCGTTCCTTTGTCATCCATCGCATCAATTGCATTCCGGCATATATTTTGAATGACACGCAGAAGCTGTTCTGGCACACCGCGAATATTTATAAGATCGTCGGCAAGCTCACGCTTAATTTCGACGCCGACTGCTCCGCCGCCGCGCTGAATCAACGCAACGACATTCTCAATAATAGAATTGATATTTAATACACTTTGTTTAAAATGTCCGCGCCGTGAAAGACCCAGTAATTGCCGATTGATGTCTGCCATCTGCTGAGCCATCTTTTTAATAACCTTAAGATCCTTCCGTGCCTGCGAGTTTTTCGGCAATTGTTCCTCAATCAAGTCCGGATAGGCCAACAGAGGTGTCAGAAGATTGTTAAAATCATGGGCAATATGGCCGGCAATGTTTCCCGCCAGTTCCATGCGTTCCGCACGGATAAGCTGCGTCTGGGTCTCTTGAAGAATACGTTCATCTTCCTTGCGCTTTGTAATATCACGGATAAAGAAATAGATGTGCTTTTCAGCGCCAAGATGTAATTTGCTTGTCGCGATTTCCGAAGGAAACGTCGTTTTATCGCTGCGACTGCAATAAGCTTCTATTACGGTAAATTTCTCATTATCTATATTCTGTGACACCTTCTTCAGTACCGATCGGTCAAATCCGCAAATAATTTGAAAAACGGTAAGATTGCGTAACTCGCTGATTTCATAATGGAGAAATTCGACAGCCCGGTCATTGCCGTCAATGACATTACCGTCCATATCTGCGATAATAACAGCGTCGTAAATACTCTGCATAAATTCGTTATACAGCTTATAAGCCGCAGGGCCCAAATTAGCAGGGCTCATTTTTTCTGAAGCGTGCTTGGTTGTCGGGCAACGATTTATCGCTGATTCAGGTTTCTCCAACCCTTCCGCGGGAATCGTTATTCGAACGGTTTGATCTAATCGCGTTTCTTCATTCATACATGTAATCCTTTACTCGTAACTATTCAGGTGAATAGGTCCGAATAATCCGGCAACTGCCAGACAAATGATTGGCCGTATTCGCTTCAGCCAACCAGATTTTGCGACAATAGAAAAAAGGTGTTTATGGCAATACATACGACACAAAGAAATATAGTTGAAAGAGTTTCTGTTGGCAAACTTTTTTTATTGGCTTACCCGTGGTATATCAAGTAGTCTTAAACGCGTGTGTGCGGTATGAAATGGAAGAGACAGGAAAATCGCATGCGGACAATATGCTGCCTGACGGAAGTGTTGACGATGGATTGCAGGGTATGTTTGAAAAAGATGAAAGGACATTGTAATGTCAGATAACGAAAATGACTGTGTTCAGTGTACAGAATGCAGCAGGATTTGTGACAAAGGCCAATTCAGAACTATAGATGGGAAGCATGTGTGCTTGAATTGTTTGTATGGCGATGCAAGGCCATTAACAATTTATCCGATCGGCATTGTCATTAGCGGCAGAGAACGCGGGGAAAAGACATCTCACGCGAGTCTGTTGGCAACAGACAACAATATATCGGAAATTCATCTCTATCCTGGCATGTCTACATTTATGAAAGGACTCGCAGACGAGACGCATCTTATTATCGTATGGCACCTGCATCAGGCTAAACCTGTAAAAACCCTATTTGCTCGCGGGTGGGACGGGAAAAAAGTAGGGCCTTTTGCTTCTCGGACACCAAACCGTCTAACACCGATAGCGGTTACAGAGGTTGAACTTCTTGAAGTCAAAGGAACCACACTCATCGTTCGCGGTCTTGATACGATAAACGGAACACCTGTGCTTGATATTAAAGTGGCTATAAAAAGCTTAAAAAAGGAGATACCAACATGAGTATAGTTGATAATTATCACAAAATCAGAGATGAAATTCCCAATCATGTGACTATAGTTCTTGCAGCCAAAACGAGAACGCCTAACGAAATAGAAGAAGCGATAACGGCGGGAGCCACGGATATAGGGGAAAACTATATTCAGGAAGCCGAGCAAATGCATAATGCTTTAGGAGAAAAAGCAAAAAAAATCCGATGGCACATGATAGGGCATTTACAGAAAAACAAGGTAAACAAAGCTCTACCTGTATTCGATGTTATCCAGACAATCGACTCTTTAAAACTGACTGAAACCATCAGTAAAAGGGCAAAAAAGGTATATTCTGTTTATATTGAAATAAACAGTGGCAGAGAACCTCAGAAATCCGGAGTCATGCCAGAGAATGCAGAAGAACTTATCAGGCAAATTTCGCGTCTGGAAAACATTAAAATAGAGGGATTGATGACAATGGGGCCGCGGTTCGGCAATCCTGAGGACGCAAGACCTTTTTTCAAGGAAACAAAAAAGTTGTTTGATTATATTGACAGCCTTGATTTACAAAATGTGGAAATGAAAGAATTGTCCATGGGAATGTCAAATGCTTATAAGATTGCGATAGAAGAAGGAAGCACTATGATCCGACCCGGGTCTATTATTTTTGGACAAAGGTCGCAGTGTAATATCGATACTGCCAAAAGTGAGTGAGAAGAAACGTATGCAAACACACATTCCAAATCGCGAAGAGGCATTGTTAATACTCAAGGAATATAATAACAACGGATCTCTTATCAAACATGCTTTTGCCGTCGAAGGAGTCATGCGATTCATTGCGCGAAAGCGGGGAGAGGATGAGGATAAATGGGGTATTATCGGGCTGATTCATGACCTCGATTACGAAAAGTATCCGGAACAGCATTGCAAGAAGACAAACGAGATTTTGAATGAACATGGCTGGCCTGAGGAATACATAAGGGCCGCTATTTCGCATGGCTGGGGACTCTGTAATGACGTCGAGCCG
Organism: uncultured Verrucomicrobiota bacterium; assembly: GCA_964491255.1. Taxonomy (GTDB): domain Bacteria; phylum Verrucomicrobiota; class Kiritimatiellia; order JAAZAB01; family JAAZAB01; genus CAZBGF01. The sequence continues at coordinate 745 of CAZBGF010000186.1, read as the reverse complement.
CAAACAGATTTGGAAAAAACACTCTATGCCATTGACGAGCTTACCGGGCTGGTCACCGCGTGTGCGCTGGTGCGCCCGTCAAAAAGCGTCAATGACATGAAGCTAAAGTCTGTTCGAAAAAAATGGAAAGAGAAAAGCTTTGCCGCCGGTGTTGACCGCGCAGTAATAGAAAAAGGCGCTGACATGCTCGGCGTCGAAATCAACGAACTCATTTCGGATGTAATCATGGGCATGCGTGATGTTGCCGATGCCATAGGGTTATGATTATACGCAAAACCTACGAAATTGTCGCGCTGGCACTCTTTCACGTGAATTCACTGCTTGTTAAACTCTTTGATTGCCTCGAACATGGCCATGACGTTTTCTGGAGGTACATCAGGCAAAATATTGTGGGCGGGGTTACCCATCACGCCATTTTTATCCGGAATTTAATTTTCTGCATGGCCGGCTCCGGATCCCGCCGGACGCGGGACAAGTTTTTGTCAGCATGTTTCACTCTTTGCTTCAAATCCACATCGCTATCACGCTTTCAGACATAAATTAGTCGGCCCTGAAAAACCCTGATTTTAACCACCCGCGCTCCCGCGCTCAAGTGCCCGCCTGCCCGTGGGACCGCCCTGCGGCCAGGGAGAGCACGAAGAAGATATGATAACAGCTTTTTGGACGCCCCGTACATACGGGGCGCCAAAAAGCTGCTGCATGTCTCAGATTTATGATTTGAATAAGTTCACTGCACAACAGTTTG
>CAZBGF010000185.1:0-4456 GCA_964491255.1 uncultured Verrucomicrobiota bacterium | reverse complement strand
AGCAGGCCGGAAGGTTCATCCGGATGTCAGTCTTGGAATTGCACCGGGTTCCCGCCAGGTCGTCGCTATGCTTGCAAAAGATGGAGGCCTTTCGCATATGCTTTCGGCAGGCGCCCGGATATTGGAGAACGCTTGCGGTTTCTGTATTGGTAATTCACAGGCGCCAGGCACTGATGCGGTCTCTCTTCGGACATCCAACAGGAATTTTGTCGGCCGTTCTGGAACACAATCTGCTAACGTCTATCTGGTCAGTCCTGAAGTCGCAGTCATGTCAGCGATTCATGGAATGATCGTGGATCCGCGTAAAACTGATATCAAATATCCAAGAGTGAATTTGCCGCGCCGGATTGATATTGATGATTCCATGTTTCTTCAGCCTTCAAAGAATCCGGGCGCAGTTGAAATTTGCCGCGGCCCTAATATCGCGGAGTTGCCGCGAAACAGTGCATTGCCGCAGGATATCACAGGGGCAGTCACCATCAAAGTGGGGGATAGCATCACAACTGATCATATCATGCCGGCTGGTGAGCGCATGAAGTATCGTTCGAATATTCCTGTTTATTCCAGATTTGTGTTTGAGCATATTGATTCTGAATTTTACGAACGCGCCACAAAGAACATGAAGGCCGGGATTCATAACCTGATTATTGCAGGAACATCTTACGGACAGGGGTCGAGCCGTGAGCATGCGGCAATGTGTCCAATGTTTCTCGGTGTCAAGGCAGTGATTGCTTTGTCCATTGAGCGGATTCATGAAACGAATTTAATTAACGCGGGTATTATTCCGTTCAAGTTTATCAATCCGGATGATTATGACCGGATTCACCAGGATGATTTCGTAAAGATTCAGGCTGTGCGTGATGTGATAGCGAGTGAAAACCCCGTGGTGTTGCACAATGAAACCGCGGGTTTAGACATTCCTTTGACGATTTCAATTTCAGAACGGTATCGCAAGATTTTACTTGCAGGCGGATTGCTTAATTTTATGAAAAACAAGTAGGTAGATAACATTTTTCACCTTTACTCCGCTGCGCTCTGTCAAGGCGGCTGATTTTTTTTAGTTACAATCATGTTGATCGTACTTTTTATTACAGTTTTGTTAGTTATAGTAATTGTTGGCATTCACCTGAAAGTGCTTATGGCTATCCCCAAGTTACTTTCACGCCTGTCTATCAGCGACTATTTTAAAGTAACCGTCGGAATACTAATTTTAATTTTCACGCATGTTATTGAAATATGGATATTTGCTGTCGTCATGTTCTTCCTGGGGCAATCCGGTAACTTCGGGGCTTTAAAAAGTAATTCGCAATGCGGGTTTTTCGATTATGTTTATTTCTCTTATGTAAACTATACGACTGTTGGATTTGGAGATTATGTCCCAATAGGACATGTTCGTTTTATAACAGGCATTGAATCACTGTTGGGCATTCTTTTAGTAACCTGTTCAGCTTCGTTTGCTTTCATTATGATGAATAAATTCTGGGAAAGGCAAAACAAAAAGTAGAAAGAGGATTGATTCTAACCATTGCTTTCAGGCGACGGCTTCCCCGTACGTACGGGGCGGGCAGGCTGTCAAAAAAATGATTTTTTAATGGTTTTATAGATACTCTTATGAGATGCTACTGAAAATGAATAAGAAATAAACAAACAAACAGTAGACATCTGATTTTTTTTTTGCTATAAGCTACAAACAATTTTCATCAACTTATCAATCAATGACAGAGGTGCACAATGGGACAGTTTGATAATAAGACGGCATTGATTACCGGTGCTGCAAGAGGCATAGGACGGGTGATTGCAGAGAAATTTGCTGATGAAGGCGCAGATGTGGCGTTGTGCGACTTGAATGCAGACTGGCTGGAGGATACGGAGAAATCGGTGTTAGGGAAGGGCCGAAAGGCAGCATGTTTTGGTATGGATGTCAGCAACTGGTCTACTGTTCAGGAAACCGTTGACAAAGTTATTCAAAAATTCGGTAAAATTGATATTCTAGTGAATAATGCGGGGATTACCCGTGACGCCTTTCTGGTGCGGATATCAGAGGAGGATTGGGATGCTGTATTATCTACGAATCTGAAAGGCACATTTTTGTTGTCGAAAGCGGTTTCTAAGTTTATGATGAAAAAACGTTCTGGTATAATAATCAATCTTGCATCCATTATTGGCTTGATTGGGAATGCAGGACAATGTAATTATGCAGCATCGAAAGCCGGTGTGATTGCCTTCACAAAGTCTGTGGCAAAAGAGTTGGCTGCTAGAAATATACGTGTGAACGCGGTAGCGCCGGGTTTTATTGAGACGAAAATGACAGAAGCCTTATCGGAAGGTATCCGAAAGAAAATGTTGGATGCTATTCCGATGGCACGATTTGGCATGCCTGATGACGTTGCGAACGTGGTTATGTTCTTGGCAAGCGATGCGTCTGCCTATATAACTGGCCAGGTTCTGACTGTCAGTGGCGGAATGGTAATGTAATAACAATGCAGGAGGGTAGATCGATGGCACTTGAAGAAAAAATACGTGATATTATTGTGGAACAACTTGGCGTGAATGCGGAGCAGGTTACTCCGGAAGCGTCGTTTATTGAGGATTTGGGAGCGGATTCTCTGGATACCGTTGAGCTGGTCATGGCGTTTGAGGAGCAATTCGGCGCTGAAATTCCTGATGAAGATGCGGAAAAGCTGTCGACGGTTGGGGCCGTGATCAAGTATATGAAGGAAAAAGGATTGGGAAAATAAGGTTCCTATGTAAAAAAAGGCTTAGGTGCAGGTGAAGCTGTCCTATGCTTTTTCAGAAATGTTGTGTTCTAATATTGTTTGGATGTAGTCATGCGTAGAGTTGTTGTAACAGGAATAGGATTGGTAAGTCCTCTGGGATGTGATGTAGAAATTTTCTGGCAGCGAGTGTTGTCAGGCCAGTCAGGAGTGCGTCATGTTCAGCAGTTTGATGTCTCGGCTTATCCTTCGCAGATAGCTGGAGAAGTGGTTGAGTTTGATATCGGTGCGTATATGACGAGTAAAGCGCAACGACGCTCAGACCCTTATTGTCATTATGCTCTGGCGGCGGCAAAGATAGCGGTTGAAAATTCGGGGTTGGACGTAAACCGGATTAATGCTTACCGTGCGGGGGTGATCGTGGGTTCCGGCATTGGCGGGCTTCAGACGTTTCAGACCCAACACAGTATTCTCAAGGAAAAAGGGCCATCTCGATGCAGTCCCTTTATGATTCCACAAATGATCAGCAATATGGCTTCCGGCATAATTGCAATTGAATACCAGTTCAGGGGTCCAAATTACTCGGTGGTATCCGCGTGTGCGACAGCTTCGCATGCGATTGGTGATTCGATGCGCATTATTCAGCGTGGAGATGCGGATGTTATGGTGGCCGGTGGTTCGGATGCGAGTGTTTGTGAAATCGGTTTTGCCGGGTTTTGTGCTTTGAGAGCATTAAGCAAGCGAAATAATGAGCCTGAAAAGGCCAGCCGTCCTTTTGACGCGGAACGGGACGGATTTGTCATGGCTGAAGGCGCGGGTATTATCATTTTGGAAGAATTTGACCATGCTCGAAAGCGTGGGGCGCCCATTTTCTGTGAGCTTTCCGGTTTTGGGATGACCTGTGACGCATATCATGAAACCGCTCCTCTGGAGACTGGTGATGGCGCCTCGAAAGCCATGCAGTTTGCCATGGCGGATGCTCGGGTGACCAGTGAGGATGTGGATTATATCAATGCGCATGGCACAAGCACAAAATTGAATGACAATAGCGAGACAAAAGCAATCAAAAAAGCCTTTGGCAAGGAACAAGCTTATCGAGTTATGATAAGTTCTACTAAATCCGTTATGGGCCATCTACTGGGTGCCGCCGGTGCGGTTGAATCGGCAGTCTGTGCGTTGGCTATAAGGGATGGAATTATCCCGCCGACTATAAATTATGAGACGCCGGATCCGGAATGCGATCTGGATTACGTACCGAATACTGCAAGGGAGAAGAAAATCCATGTTGCAATGAACAACGCCTTGGGTTTTGGCGGGCATAACGCCACATTGATATTCAAGTCGATTTAACGCAGATTTTCAGAATCGAGATGTCCCCTCCCTCTTCCCCCCATTTTTTATTTTGTGCCGGGGACAACGATAAATAGACTACTGCAAAATTGCTGAAAATCGACTCACAGAGCCGACGCTACAACATTGAAATATTCGCAACAAACTATATGCTAATGTGGTGTCCGATAAACACCTTGACAATGTTCAAGCTGTTTAGCGGACACCACACTAACGTGTTGCGTTGTAGCGTGCGCTCTACGAGCGCATCCTCATCGGCAATTTCGCAGAACTTTAACAACGATAAACAGACTTCTGCGAAATAGCTGAATTGGCTGTAGCCGCGCCATTATATGGCGCGTTTCAGGCGCATTTAAGACGTCGCATATAATGCGACGGCTACAATTTGTTCA
>CAZBGF010000184.1:0-4463 GCA_964491255.1 uncultured Verrucomicrobiota bacterium | reverse complement strand
CAGAATTGCAAACGCGATCATGAACGGCGTGGCTATAACAAAACACACCAAAGCACCAGTCACGTCTTCAATGCGTTTGAACAACCGATTCCAGAATTTATCCAGCGGCCAGCGGGTAACACCTAATAACGGAATATCGTCAATCGTCTGCATATCAACACCGCCTGTCAGGATATGAAACAGGTCGGGCACCAGATTAAAGGTTACCAGTGACTGCTCGCACAGGAGGATCAGTTCGACCATTCGTTTATGACTGATAGACGCATCAGTCAAAATTACCTGATCCACCTGATGATCGTCAATAAATATCTTCAGATTATCTAAAGTTCCCTTGATTAATTCCCGTGGAATATCCGGATGGGGATCATCATTATGTGTGCGAAGAAATGCAATGACTCGTGACTTGAGACGTGGTTCCTTGTGAATAGCATGAGTCAAATGCGCCGCAATGGAATTCGTGCCCACAATCAGGATGCGATTCGTGACAGCCCGATGCTTCGCCAGATGAAGTTCCCACTGAAAAAGGAAATAGCGTTCCAGCAGAATAATTAAAGAAACGCAAACCACCGAAACCAGGGCCGCTATACGTGAAAAAGGAGGATCGGTACGCAGGACAAAAGCAAGGGCTACAGTCAGCAGTATGCCCAGTCCGATTGCATGAAATAACCGGGGGATTTTATCACTGAAGGTTCCAATCTGTGGACGCACATATAGATTGAGCGACTGGAAAATAAATAGAAACAAGATCGTGGCTAAAGCTGCTCCTTTAGCATACATGGTATAAAGACAGTCCGGCGGACTGTCGTGAAATAATGGAATCAGTCCACTGTCGAATCGAACCCAGGTGGCGATTATAAACCCTAAGAAAATCGCCAATACATCCCCAATGACAGCCATGGCACTCGCTAATACATCGGATGTGTCTTTAATTTTCATATGATAATATGGAACGATCACCAACAAATAAAAAATAATTTTAACATATCTTAAAAAGAATGATAGCTTGGATTTGTATTTTATGTTTCAGCCATAGTAACTGCCTGAGGCAGGCACAAAGGCACAGCCTGCCCGAGCCGACGCTCGGAGTCGGCCAGGGAGTACCAAAGGCACAAAGTAAAAAAAATCTCAAGAGAAATAACCTTGTTATTAGCATTGCTCGTATCTAGTGTCCGGTCCGGCTCTGCCGGAGATTCGTATCTCGTCTCGTTTAGCGCTTCACGCGGATATTATCCTTGGAATCACGCCTTCGGCTTGATAAACTTTGCGCCTCTGCCTGCCAAGCCGTAGCCCTGAGCAATGTCGACGGGGCGAAGGCTGGTGCCTTTGTCACTTTGCGCCTGAGTAGACCAGCCATAAAGAAGAAATGATTTGCGTGTGTGTCGAAAAGCACGCTGATGAAAAATCCAGCGCCGTTGAACCTGACGCGGATTATCACCATCCATCAAGGCTTTACGAACAGAGTCAGTTCCATACAGCTTATCAAAAAAATCTTTTCTGGCGCCTTTCCATACCTTGTTGATCCCATACAGAGTTTGCAGACAGAATATGATCGCTATACTGGTCAGAACAGGACGGAATATCGTCGGGTTTCGCATCACAATGCGCATTCCATCGAGAACAAGGTCGGAATGAGCGTGGGTTGATGACTGAAATGGATGTGGATAAAACGCGACTCCCGGCAAGGCCATGTCCGACAGACGTTCGCAGACAGACTTGCTTTTCATCCATGCGGCACCTATAAGTTGAAAGGCAAGATTCGAACTGCGTCCATTGTCAATTGACGGTAAAGCCTCAGTGAAAACCGTTGCCAGATAACATGCCGCGGCTTCCCATGATCGGATTCCTGGCGATGGAGGCAACCATGGCGGCCAGTTCGGTTCCCGGTAAGGTTGACGCATATAGCCCTGCATCCGCGCGATCCGAAGATCAAGAGTTAACCCAATGTCCGCCTTGAGCCAAAGCGCTATTTCACCAGGTGTCATACCATATGACATAGGAGTCCTGACACAGCCCACAAAACACTCAAAAGCAGGATCAAGCATAGGCCCATCAATCACGCGCGGTAAAGGGATCGGACGATCCGCGATAATAACGGGTTTATTCAATTCATCAGCACGTTCAAGAACAAAACGCAGAGTGGAAACATATGTATAAGGACGCGCCCCGATATCCTGAATATCCATAATGATAACATCCAGGTTTTTGAACATTGCAGCCGTGGGTTTCCGATTTTTGCCATAAAGGGAATAGACAGGAATCCGCCAATATGGATGCCGTCGATTGGGTATGGGTTTACCAGCATTACCTGTATTGAGAAAACCGTGTTCAGGACCAAATAATGCCGCGAGCCGACCGCCGGATTCATTCCGGATTCGTTCTGCTGATGTGATTCCGTCAATATTCACAGCAGGCAGATGGCTGACCAAGCCGATCTGTTTGTTTTTCAGCCAGTCTGTATGCTTTCCAAGAAGTACGTCAACACCAGGAAGGAATCGTTTACGCATAATGATTTCAGCATTCTCATATCTCAAAGGCTTTTCGGATAACATCTCTTTAGAGCTTATACGAAAAGGATATTTTTAACTACGAAACACGCGAAAAAGAGATTAAACTTTCGCGCTTTTCGCAGTTATGTTTTAACAGCTGAGCACGAAATTCTTGATCTTTATCCGCGTTATCCGCGCAATCCGCGGTTAAAAGGCTTTTCGGATCGGGGTCTATTTAGCGGACGCTACACTAATGAATATCATTCGTATTGCGGTCATTAAAACGGAAGATAGTTTCGCCCTGCTTAGCTTTGCCCAGTTTTTCGCGGGCTATGCGTTCCACGTATTTCGGGTCTGAAACAAACTGTTCCTGCTTTTTCCGCAGTTGTTTTATCATATCTTCCATGGTGCGGTTTTCCTCTTCCATGACCGTTGTTTTATTTTGTTTTTCCACATTCTGACGAATCTTGGGAAGGAAAATATTGACAACGCCAATAACGAGGATAGCTATGAATACAACACATGAAACTCGGTAAATGATCAACCAGATATTCATCGTATAGGATTTTTTTTGGACGCCCCGTACGTACGCGGCGAAAACCTGCGTCCTATTAACTCGTCTAAATTGTGCCGCCGAAAACAGCGTTTTCCCCCAGCATTTCTTCAATCCTGAGAATCTGGTTATACTTGCAAATGCGATCAGTGCGGCACAGTGATCCGGTTTTGATCTGGCCGGTATTCAACGCTACAGTGAGATCGGCAATGGTCGTATCTTCTGTCTCACCGGAACGATGGCTGATAACGGCTGTGTATCCGGCTTGATGTGCCATCTGAACCGCATCTAAAGTTTCAGTCAAAGTACCAATTTGGTTCAGCTTGATCAGAATAGAATTAGCGACACCCATCTCAATCCCCTTTTTGAGAAACTTCGTGTTGGTCACAAACAGATCATCCCCGACAATCTGAATAATGTTACCCAGTCGCTCAGTGAGCTTTTTCCAGCCAGTCCAATCGTTTTCCGCAAGTCCGTCTTCAATACTGATTATCGGGTATTTTTTTACAATCTCTTCATAGAAAGCGACCATTTTTTCTGAAGTTCTCACTGATTTGTCGCTTTTCTTAAAAATATAACGGTGACGTTTCGTGTCATAAAACTCACTTGCAGCAGGATCAAGAGCAATAAAAATGTCTTTTCCAGGTTTATACCCAGCTTTCTTGATGGCTTTCACGATGACATCAAGCGCTTCTATATTACTTTTCAGAAGCGGTGCAAAGCCTCCTTCATCACCTACCGCTGTGCTTAGATTCATGCTTTTCAGAATGGACTTTAGAGTATGGAAAACTTCAGCGCCCATCCGTAAAGCCTCTGCAAACGATGATGCGCCTTTCGGCATAATCATGAATTCCTGGATATCAATTGGCGCATCGGAGTGCGCGCCGCCGTTCATAATATTCATCATGGGAACCGGCAAAACTTTGGCGTTGGCTCCGCCAATGTACCGGAAAAAAGGAAGATCCAGATAACTGGCTGCCGCTTTTGCTGTGGCCAGGGATACACCAAGCATTGCGTTAGCGCCAAGACGTTTTTTCGTGGGCGTACCGTCAAGTTTAATCAGCGTCTGATCCAATTCCACCTGGTCAATCGCATCAAGACCGATAACTTCAGGACAAATCACTTCATTGACGTTTGCAACAGCTTTCAAAACCCCTTTTCCGCCATAGCGTTTCTTATCGCCATCTCTTAATTCAAGAGCTTCATGTTCTCCAGTTGATGCGCCGGACGGAACAGCAGCGCGCCCAGTTACACCAGACGCGAGTAGAACATCCACCTCTACTGTGGGGTTTCCGCGCGAGTCGAGAATTTCTCTGGCAATAACATCAATAATTTCAGACATGGTATTATCTCCTTTAACATCGATTGTTTGAGTAATTTTATTTAATTCTGCCACTAAGTCTCAAAACCTGCCCGAGACGACA
>CAZBGF010000183.1:0-4468 GCA_964491255.1 uncultured Verrucomicrobiota bacterium | reverse complement strand
CAAGATATTTAATAAAATCTTTCTGCTTGTTCTGCTGGTTATACCCTTTTCGGATAAGCTCTAATTAATTGCGGTGCAGTGTCACAACCTTCTTGCAAATGGACTCAGCACATGGCACACTATGTTTTTATCCTGAATTGTGCGTTAAGAAAACGCAAGAGAAATAATTTTGCGCCTGTAGCTCAATTGGATAGAGCGTCGGCCTCCGGAGCCGAAGGTTGTGGGTTCGATCCCCGCCAGGCGCACTGACCCCGGGATTATAGATATGCTGATAATTTGGCTTGCAGACTGGATTTACTCATAGCGCCCACCATCTGCTCCTGAACAATGCCCGCTTTTAAAATCAATAGAGTCGGAATGGACTGGACGTGAAATTGCTGGGCTAATTCCTGATTGTGATCGACATCCACCTTGGCGACCTTAATTTCCCCCTCATGCTCAGCGGCTAATTCCTTCAATATTGGAGCAATCGCCAGACATGGGCTGCACCACTCTGCCCAAAAATCAATGAGAACAGGAACTTTTGAGTTAATGATTTCATTCTGCCAATTGTCATTAGAAATATTTACTACAATATTATCAGCCATAATGGTTTGCTTTCCTCCTGGTATGATGAATGTTAATGTTTTCTAAAGTAACTGAGATGGAACCGGTAAGATCAATTGCGGTCCGAACGCTTGAGCAACCATTATATACACTAAAACGGCGGCAATTAAAATGGCGGCCACGGCAACAACCGAGTAAAAGAGGCCGACATCTTCTTTCGGTATTTCAACTTCACTGGGGATAACTTCTTCATCCACCTCTTCGGTAACTTCGGCGCCGGGATGGCGAAGTGTCACAGATTGTGGAACAACATTTTGTTTCGTTCGCTTGATTCTAATCGTTTTACGCTGAGTAATGGGAACAGGTGCAATTTCTTCTTCCTTTGGGAGATTGATTTTCGATGTCTCAGATTTCTTTGTTATATCCAACGTCTTTTCCGCACCCGTTTTGACTACTGTTGCTCTTTCAGTAACAACAGCACTGGAAGGACGTTTAAGTTTTATAGTTTTCGGCACGGAAGACGAGGAGGTCACAATTGCATCAATTGGAGAGGTTTTTTGCTTCTCATCACCTGGCGTCTTAAGGGTTACTATATCATCCAGAATAATCCGTGATGTAGTTGCTTTTGCTTTTGAAGTGATGTTCCGCGAAATCGTCGGAAGCTCACTTAAGCCGATACGGTCTGTGTCTTGTGACAGAGCTATTTGCGTATCATCCGCGGAAATATCCGGCTTGATCGCTGCCGGTCGTTTCAGTTGAATGGTTGACGGCACTCCAATTAAATTTTCTGACTTCTCATCGGAATCTTTTGGAGCCAACCGGGGCTCATCACCAATTTTGCCCGCAACACCGACATCTTCCAACCGAATACGCGATGTATCTTTTTTCCGTTCAACAGCTGTTTTCTGATGCGTGTCTTCATGGGTGGCGGATTCACCATCTTGCATGATTGGCGAAGCACTCTCAATCAGCGTTGTATCATTTTTAAGTTGCGTTGATGCAGTCTTTTCACGCAAAGATTGATTTGCTATGTTCTCGTACTGTGAACGTTTAAGTTTGATTGTCTTAGGTATCCCATGGGAAGACGCCTCGGAACTTGACGGTTTTTCCACATCCTTCTCCTTACGCCCTGCTTTCAAGTCAGGATCAGTGTGTTTACTTTCCTGCCTGGATAATTCGGGAGTATCAGGACGCGCATCGTTATCTGATGTTGTTGAATCAATTTCTGTCATAACAAACTCATTTCAGCAAAATCTTAGACTTCAGCCTTTAAGATGTCAATGAAAGAACCGATGCTCTCCTGAGGTATTCATTAAGTCATCCGAAGACAATTTTTTTAATGTCTCTCGCCCGCGCTCCCGAACTCAAGGGCCCGAGAACGCAGAGTTTTCTGCGTCTCTGCCTGCCCGAAATGCTGCGCATATAGCTGCAGGCGGTCGAGAGAAATATCTTTCTTTCTGTTCCTTCTTCTGATAGCTTAATAGGACAGTTCCTAAGTATTCTGGTTGATCCCGTATAAATAAAAAAAACCGGCTATAACGTAATCATTTCATTTTCTTTAGCATTGAGAAGCTGATTCATTTTTTCAATGAATTCATCCGTATATTTCTGAACATCCTTCAGAGCTTGGTTTTGTTCATCTTCTGTAATGATTCCCTGCTTCTGATGCCGCTTAATTTCCTCATTTGCTTCATGACGTATACTTCTTACAGCAACACGCCCTTTTTCCGTCATTTGTTTGGCTACTTTAACTAATTCCTTGCGACGTTCTTCGCTTAAGTCCGGTATTGGAATTCGAATGACATGTCCGTCATTAATGGGTGTAATTCCGAGATCGGCTGCTGTAATTGCTTTTTCAATGGCAGGCAACGCTGTCGGATCGTAAGCGTTAATCACGATCAGACGTGTTTCAGGCGTGGATATTCCTGCTATTTCACGCAATGGAACCGGTGAACCATAATAAGAGACGGAAATACGATCAACCAGGCTAACAGAAGCTTTTCCTGTACGAAGCCCTGAAAACTGCTGTTTTAAAAAATCGACAGATTTGGACATCTTATCTTCTGTTTCCAAAAGCACATCATTAAGTGATTGCATAAATTATCCTCCATTCCGCACATATGTACCAACATGATCACCAGCTAATATACGTTCAAATTTTCCGGTTTTTAGAAAGTTAAATACAATAACCGGAATGTTGTTATCCATACATAATGAAAAAGCAGTAGCATCCATTACCTTCAGGCCATCAACCAGCGCCTTCTGAAACGTAATAGTGCGATAAAATTTAGCCTTGGGATTCTTTAACGGATCTCCCGCGTAAACACCGTCCACATTTGTGGCCTTCAGGAGGACGTCAGCGTCAATTTCATTTGCCCGCAGCGCTGCGGCGCTATCCGTGGTAAAAAAAGGATTACCTGTACCGCCGCCGAATATGACGACCCGATTTTTTTCCATATGCCGGATCGCGCGCCGGCGAATAAAAGGTTCAGCGATTCGTTTCATCTCGATTGATGTTTGCACTCTGGTATCCACCCCGTTTTTTTCGAGAGCATCCTGAAGAGCCAACGCATTAATTATAGTCGCGAGCATCCCCATATAGTCGCCAGTGTTTCGATCGATTCCATGGTTTTGACCGCTACCGCCGCGAAAGATATTGCCTCCTCCAATGACAATGCCAATCTGAACACCCATGGCTCGAGCTTTTTTGATACGTTTGGCTACAAGTCCGACTGTTGCCGGATCGATAGATAATCCGGTTTGAGTGTTTTGCATTGCCTCACCGCTTAATTTCAAAAGAATTCGTTTATATTGACTTTTTCTTGGCGTTTTTCGCACCATAACTTGATTCCTTATTTTCTTCTGCCCTTCAGCAAACCCGCCGTGGCGGGAACTGCAGATTTCACTAATATCTGAAATTTCTGTTGCCCTCGAAACACGCTAAACAACACGAGAATACTATCAGCGGACAAGTTGCAAGCATGCTCGCCTCTCAAGAGTTTCATCCGCTAATCATCAACAATCATTAATACACTCATAGCATAGTGAAACCGAACGTAACAGTCAAGAATTCAAAATGTTCACTAATCCAAGGGAAAAACGACAATGATTTTCAGACATAGGCAAGCGTGACGTCACGTTGCCTGGCTGTCTTTCTACTGGGTTTGGACCAATGTGCCTCAACATGAGTCGAGAGTTGGAGGTCCTCTTCAACGGCATGGATCACCTTGGCGAGATTCTCCATGGTCGGATTGCCGTTCTTGCCAAGCATCCGATGCAGGGCTTTCTCATCGAACCCTGTATGCTTTGCCAATGTCTTGAAGGATATGTGCGCGTGAACAAGATCACGCAGAATCGAAAGCGCCGAGGCTTTTTCTCCATCGACTAATGCGGAGATCGCTTCAGCATACAAAGCGGCTGTGAACTCGGGATCGTTCTTTATCCTCTCAATCACAGTCTCACGGTATTCTCTGGTAAGGGCCATGATTGATCACCTCCGTTTCTTGTACAGTTTTCACAATCTTTTTGCCTCGGCTATGTCTCTGGACTGGGACCGCTTGTCGCCACCTGCAAGCAGGATAATTAACTTCTCTCCGTCCCGTCCGTAATAAACTCGATAGCCGGGGCCGAAATCAATACGCAACTCCTGAACGCCTCCTCAAACGGATTTCGAGTCTCCAAAATTACTCTGGTCCATGCGGCGTAAATATCTGTCTATCCGAGCCGCCGCGACCGGCGCAAGCTTGTTGAACCATTTGGCAAACGGAGACTTTGCGTCTTCAAGATATTCACGAATACCGCATTTCATTCTGCTCCTATAGTAACACATACCACACTGTTTACAAGCCAAAAAAACAACGCAAAACCATAGCTTGCATATTCAGATTTTTTACTACAGGGAATCTGCTCGACAGCAAAAAAA
>CAZBGF010000182.1:0-4468 GCA_964491255.1 uncultured Verrucomicrobiota bacterium | reverse complement strand
GCGGTTAAATTTCTTGTGTCTTTCTGTATGTTTCGCGTGCAATACCCTTTTCGTATAAGCTCTAGGTAGGGTTATCAAGTTCTGAGAGCCTGTGTAATATGTGATCACCTTCTTCAATGGAGGTGTCGAGTTCAAACATCAGGCGTGGTGTGTATTTCAAAGTGATATTCGCGTTGATCCGATGTTGGATTTCTACTCGGTGTTTACGCAGAAGCGAGAGCATTCGGTCGCGTTTTTCCTGGTGGCCCCGAATGGCAATAAACACCCGTGCATTCCTTAAGTTTCTGCTCGTAGTGACACGGGTAACGGTCACTGCTGAAAGATCAAAATCATTTTCATGCATAATCCGGAACAGTGATTCACTGATTTCACGCTTAAGCAATTCATTGACTCGCGTCAGGCGATTAACACTCATAGTAACTACTCAGGCATAAAGTGACAAAGGCACATAGGCACAAAGTGCCTATGTGAGCTAAAGTTTTCCTGGCAAGCAGGGTGGCTCCACGGGCAGGTATTTAAAACTTATTACTTATAACTTAAAACTTATTACTTATAACTACTTCAGAGTTGCTGGGCAATGGCTTCCATTTCGAAAAATTCAAGAATGTCTCCAAGGTCAAATTCTGAAAAATTACTAAGCCGAATACCGCATTCCTGGCCTTCCCGGACTTCGGATGCGTCGTTCTGGAAACGTTTCAGTGTAACAATCGAGCCTTCGTAAAGGACATCATTATTGCGTTTCACCCGCACTTTGCATTTGGAGTTGATATTTCCGCTTATGACCAGACAGCCAGCCACTTTGCCTTTTTTTGTTATCGCAAAAACTTGGCGAATTTCTGCCTTGCCTATTGATTTCTCCCGCATTTCCGGCGCCAGCATGCCAAGCATAGCTTCTTTAATCTGGTCCAGAATCTGGTAAATAATGCTATAAAGCCGTATTTCAACGCCTTCCTGTTTTTCAACCTTGAGGACACCGTTTTCTTTGCTTACATTGAATCCAATAATAAGCGCATTGGACGCACTGGCTAACAGCACATCGTTTATATTGATATTACCAACACCAGGGAGAATAATAGACATGCTGATTTTTTCGCTTTTGATTTCTTTCAACGCATGTTGAATTGCTTCAAGTGAGCCCTGGGTATCACATTTCAAAACCAGGCGTAATTCAAGGCTGTCTTTTGTTTTGATTTGGTCGAACAGGTTTTCAAGAGAAACTTTTTTCGGAATAACAAGTTGTTGCTCTTTAAGATCGCCATGGCGGGCCTCAGCCAAATTGCGGGCGATTTTATCATTCATGTATACTTTAAATTTTTCTCCGGCTCTCGGAACGCCTGAGAGTCCCATGCATTTAACCGGCATGGATGGTAATGCGGTTCGTATCTTGATTCCGTGATCGTTGATCAGCGCTTTAGTTCGACCGTGATAATGCTCGCATACGATTATATCTCCGACATGGAGTGTGCCTCGGGTTATCAGAAGGTTGGCGATGGGGCCCATTCCTGATTCCATCTGAGCTTCAATGACATAGCCCTGGGCGCGGCATTTCGGGTTGGCCTTCAGTTCAAGTATCTCAGCCTGGAGTAAAATCATTTCCAGCAGATGGTCAATGCCTTCGCCAGTAACTGCACTGACCATACAACAGATGGTTTTCCCGCCCCATTCCTCGGGAGTTAAATCGATAGATTGAAGCTGGCGCATCACATTTTCCGTATCCGCGGTCTTTAAATCTATTTTGTTTATAGCCACCAGAATTGTTGTTTTGGCGGCTTGAGCGTGTTTGATCGCTTCTTTGGTTTGCGGCATAATCCCGTCATCCGCTGCTATTACAATCACCGCAATATCTGTTAGATTGGCTCCGCGCGCTCGCATAGCCGTGAATGCTGCATGTCCCGGCGTATCAAGAAACGTAATCTTTCCCCTGTCCTTTTCAATGGTATACGCTCCGATATGTTGTGTGATGCCGCCATGTTCTTTTTTAGTGATAGCAGAATTCCTGATGCGGTCCAGTAGAGACGTTTTTCCATGGTCAATATGACCAAGAAATGTCACGACAGGAGGCCGGGGTTCCAGGTCCTTCGGGAGATCCTCTTCGGGGTCCTCCTCATCAGTTTTTTTGACCGCCGGCTTTTGTTCAACCGCTCTTTTTTCATGCTCCAGAATAAAACCATGTTTTCCAGCAATTTGCTGGGCGATATTGAGGTCTATGCGTTCGTTGATCGAAGCAAGCACATTCATCATCATGAGTTCGGCAATGAGCTGATTCGGTTTTACAGAAATTTTCCCCGCGAGTTCTCTTACAATAATAGCGCCTCGAAACGTAATCACTTTTTCCGAGGGTTTATCATTCGGTTCTTCAATAGGAGAAGAAATAGTTTCAGCTTTAGGTTCAAGCGTATCTTGTGAAGCGTGAAGCGTATCTTGCTGATCTCTGACTTTCACGTCGCCGCCTTGCGGCGAGTGATCACTTGGCTCGACCTTGCGTTGGGTCGACGTGGCCGCCTGCGTCCCCTTAACTTCCAGCGTATCTTGCTTCACGCTTACGGTTTCCCGCGTTCCGCGTTCCCCTGGCCGCAGGGCGGCTCCACGGGTAGGCGCATTCTGAGTTTTCGCTGCCCCGTCACGGATTTTCTGGACAGCATCAACTTCCACCGAACTCATATGGTTTTTCACATCAAAACCGTATTTATGAAGTTCAGCAATTAATTCCTTGCTGGTAGTTTCCAACTCTTTTGCTAATTCGTAAACTCTCATAATATATGCGTATCTCGTATCTCGTAATGTTTCATTCTCCGTTCCGCGTTCTTCCTCGCGTTTCACGCTTCATGAATAACGTTTCACGAAATTGTTGTTTTCTCTTGAGCTGCAACCGCTGCCTCTTGAACAGCCTTTGCCGTATCAGCATCAAAGCCAGTGGTTTCCCTTAAATCTTTCAGGTCAGCTTCCATAATGCCTTCAACAGTTAAAAACCCTGCACGGACAAGCCGTTCAGCTTTTTCCTGGTTAATACCGTTAATATAGGTGAGATTCTCAATGGCCATAGCCACTTTTTCTTCAAAGCTGACATCATCCTTGTTCTTTTGAATGTCGATTTTCCATCCGAGCAATTTCGAGGTCAGCCTGGCATTTTGTCCCCTTTTCCCAATAGCAAGGGAAAGCTGATCAGAGTCCGCGATCACAGTGACCTTATGGGTGTTTTCATCCACAATCACCTGGCGCAATTTTGCAGGAGACAGCGCGTTGGTCGCATAGGTCTTGATATCTTGATGCCAACGGACAATATCAATTTTTTCACCAAGCAACTCCCTGATAATGTTCTTGACCCGCATGCCACGCATGCCGACGCAGGCGCCGACGGGATCAACCTTCTCATCATTAGTCATGACTGCGATTTTGGTGCGGTAGCCGGCTTCACGGGCAATTCCTTTTATCTCCACGGTGCCATCGGCAATTTCGGAAATTTCCAGTTCAAAGAGCCGTTTGACAAAATTAGGATGACTGCGGGAAAGAACCAAATGATAACCGCTGACACGATCGTGTACACTGAGTAAATATGCTCGAACACGATCTCCATTTTGATATTCTTCTGTTTGAACGCATTCGCGTGCGGGCATGATAGCTTCTACTCGTCCTATGTCAACGATGATGTCATTTCGATCAATTCTCGCGATTGATCCGCTGACAATATCACCCACCCGATCTTGATATTCTTTTACGACAATTTCCTTTTCAGCCTGCCGGATGTTTTGGACAATCGCCTGCTTTGCTGTTTGAGCGGCAATGCGGCCGAATTTTTTCGGTGTAATTTCAACCTCAATGACGTCACCAACACTGGCTTTTGGATTCGTTGTCCAGGCTTCGGATAAGGTTATCTGCTTATTCCTGTCCTGGACATGTTCGACTACTTCAACCTGAGCAAATGATTTGATACTCAGATTTTTTTCGTCGATGTCGAACCGGACATTATTCGCGGGCCCCATGCTTTTCTTGGAAGCTGATAAGAGTGCGGTTTTAACCATTTCAATAAGTGCGCCTCGGGTTATTCCGCGCTCTTTCTCCATGTTTTCAATAACGGCAAGAAGTTCGTTACTGCTCATATTAGACCTTCTCTCAACCAACATTAGTTCTCGTAGAAAATAAAAGAGTGGATTAAACCACTCCTGCATAAACAACATTATGTCAGGAACGTTAAAAAATTCAAACACTATACTAGAAAGGAACCTGTACTTCGTCAAGTTGTTTTTAGAAGTTTTGATGATTTATGCCATAATGAAAATTGACAAATGATGCCACCCCCCTGTTAATAATTCAAAAAAACAAATTGTTTTTTAGCCGCAGAGCCACAGATTAACACGGATTCACACGGATAACTGATAACCAAAGATATTTGAAAATTTGACAGAATAAACAGAATTTTCGGTTCGTCCGCAGAATGTGGGTGTCACACGAACGAGGAATTAATCACAGA
>CAZBGF010000181.1:0-4484 GCA_964491255.1 uncultured Verrucomicrobiota bacterium | reverse complement strand
GTCGCCAAAAGCGTGGATCGTATTCGCGCCGGGCCATTAGCATGGACCCGTAACGGAGAGTTGCTGAATAACACTCTCATACGGATATAAGGACATGACCCCAATACCCATACCCCCGTGGAAATCTTAACCTGCTGACTGCAAAATGGCGTACCTGGAGGGAATCGAATATCCCTTCTCGTTCAAGTAGCTGCGGGGTACAGGCCTGCTCGCCTTTCTGCAGACTCGTCCCCCCGTAGTTACGCCACAGGCGAACGCAGGGGGATGGTGTACCTGGAGGGAATCGAACCCCCAACCTTCTGATCCGTAGTGACAAAAATACATTGAAAAACCTCAATTGTATGGGGTTTTTGATGTTTTGTTATGTCCAGTTATGTCCGGAAGTGTAGCAAGCGGTGTAGCAATGTCTAGCCATCTATGAGTGTTAGGTGATAATGTGACTATGGATCACTTGGATGAAATTCTGGGCCATCGTTGCCTAGCCATATTCCGCCTTGAAGATTTTTGTTTTTCAAGTGAGGTTTCTGAAGAATCTGTTTTGCCAGCTCGATCCCACGAGCGACGACTTCATTAAACTTCGGCATGTCGTCCTGTAGCAACTCTTCCCTAGGAACGAATTCAACGGCGGGGCTCCTTGGGTGTCCTGGTCGTGATACTCTCACCTTTACAGGATCCTCTACCAATACCTCGCAGTGTGTGAACCCAGCCTCCTTGATAAGTTGAACGAATCTTGCGGTGTTCCTTTCTTGTACCTCTTTGTCAGCGTCCATAGTTTTCTCCTTTGTTGACAAGGGCAAGCGTCTTTATGGAGCTTGCCAGATAATTTATTGATATTGGAATTTATCTGGATATTTTTTCCATTCATACCAGTCAGGCGGTAAAGACAGTTGGTCCAGCTGAATAGACTGATACGAATTCTTAGCCGCCATAAGTTTGCCGTTTTGCCATATCTCGCATCGCCAGACGAGAATTTTGCCCTTCTCTTTGTTCGATCCATGATAAGGAAAAACATATCCAGCGACTCTCTGAGACTCTGTTGTCATCGCAATTTCCGGCATCAGCTTCGATGTGTTTTTCAACGAGTTACGAGAAGATAGACTACGCATCCACCTGTGTTTTGTCTTGTTTTCTATAACCCTGCTTTCATGGGCAAAACCACTCTTGACAAGATAACATTCCCTTACACCTTCTCGCGTCTGACGAAGGATGTAAATCCCCACGAAAGGTTTCTTGATTCTTTTATCAAAACGTTTTCCGGGAACTATAGAATATATGTAGGAGAACTCCACATAACAGTGCTTACCAATGCCGACTTTGACATTCGAAATACGGACTGTCTGACCATCTGCCGCTTGAGCTGAAAACGTAAACGCGAATATCCATATCGCCGTCAGTATGGATAAACCGCTAAACCGTCTCCCGCGCATCAGTTCCTTTTCCGGTCGTTCTTCGGTTGTCATGGTTTGTTCTTTTCGTTTTACCGTGATAAAGAGCAGCTTCCGCAGAAAATGATCATTCAAGAATTGGAGATACCTACTCATCTTTCAATCCCGTCTGTGTTTGTCAATGATGTCTTTGACCTTTACAGGCCGAGGGATGCCCGCTACTTTGATTTCCACGTCGGCTTGTCCAGCGCTGGAAATTCCGATTGTTCCAACTCCAAACATCCGATTGAACAGGCTCTGGCTCACTTGGACGTTTCTAACGTCCGAGTGGTATACCTCATTGGTGTGCTTGGAGAGAATGCCCTTGCGGAGGATCGTCTTTTTGTTGGTGATGGTGAGCGTGGTGCCGAGGCACTTCAGCCACCAAATCAGAAGGATAAGGAGACCGAGGCCATATGCCAGAATGAGGATGAGCGCAAGAATGAACCCGATGGGATTGTTGCGGAACATCAACGGGTGCGACTGGTACTCTGTTTTTTCTTTCTCCAGTTTCCGCTGTGCGGCTTCTGCCGTACTCCTGGAAATCGGAGATTGCTTCTCACGTTGCTTCTTGAGCGAAGCGTCAATGAACTCTCCGCAGTGCTTGCATTTCTTGGCTTTGGCAAGGATTTCCTCTCCACAGTAGGGACAAGCCTTTGTTTCCTGCTTCGGTGGGGCATCGGGCTCTGGTGCTAGCATTGGTTGTGGTGTCGGAAAGGCTGGTTGTTCCGGCTCTGGCTGAGGGTCCGGTTTGGGTAGTTCTATTGAGCCGTTGCAGGCCGGACACTTAATCGTCTCGCCGAGCATGTCCTCGGGTGCTTCGAGCGATTGATTGCAGTGTGGGCAGTTGATTTTCAGATCTCTCATAGTTTCCTCCTGTTTTCTCTACTTCGTCGAACTCGTTACTATACAGAAAAAACCGGTCTAATAATTTGACATAGATAGATAAAAGTATACGGCAACGCCTATATATATATCAATAATCACCCTCTCTGGCAAGGAGGAAAGGATGGTTTTACGGCTTGATCGTACGTTGCCCCAGGAGTATTATCATGCTATCGAGTGTTTCGGGAGGTGTATTCAGGTGGAACAAGGGTGCTTGATGGTGCAAAGAAAAAGCGAGAAAAGTTTATCCGCCGTAGCCCAGAGATGACCAAGCGCTCGGGACAAAGGTTAGTGGTTAATGCACGTAGTGCGGATTGATGAAGGAAACTTATGAGCAAACCGGATTCTAACAGAACGGGAAATCGGCCGTCTCCTCCTCCTGAATGGTCGAGCCACCCCGGGACAGACCCAGATTCCAAAGTCATTCCTAACATATTACGAGTAGTTGTTATTGCACTTACCATTATAGGAATATTATTCGCTTTGCGCACTATTTATATAAAGGTGACGGAAAAATCGGAAACATCTCGGGAAACTTCCGACGCTTCGTCCGTTGATAAAGTATCTCAAGAGAAAGAAGATAAAAATGGTTCACAAGACAATGGCGCGGCAAACGATGACTATGAGGCGGGAGGACGGGATAGAAAATCTGATTCCGCGACTATTTCAGAAACCAGTGGCTCGCAAGGAGAAGAAGACAAAGGTACAGGTTCTAAGTCTACCGGCTATGGCAAAACAAAGACCTCCGGGTCCGGAGACCATGAGGCAAGATCCAAGCCTGCTGGTTCTGATAACATTGAATTTCGCGTTGGCAAACTTGATCGGAAATTGACAAACATTGAACGGAATCGGAAATCTATACCTGAGATATCAGGCATAGGTATTTATAAAATTATTGCTGAAAATTTGCGGCAGTCCGTAAGAGTTCAGCTTGCCATATTGGAAAATGCTGTTGGGCCAGACGAATTAGCCGTCAAGCGTCAAGAAATCCAAATAAGACTGGAGCGAGTGCATAAAATTGACAATGTTCCCTACTACCATTATGCAATCTCGGAATATAGTATCATGCTGGCAGAGACAAGTGTATCGGTTTTAACATTACTTACGCATGCTTCCAATAAGAACATGCAGACGCAGATTGCATCAATCCGCAACTCGTGGGTAGAAGCTACCTGCGACTCTGCTTTCGTAACAGCAAGAGCCTTTCTTGCTTTCGGCAAACTATCAGACAATACGATGCGATGGGATTATATAGAGAGCAAATTAAAAGCGGCACAAGACAGCGAACAGCCTATTCTTCGAAAAACTGTTTCAGCGCACTATCTCCTTGGCAATATTTTAATGCAATGCATACAGGCACGAGATCGGAAGATGGTATACGCAGACACACTAGCCAAAATTAAGAAGAACCATGAAAAACAAATCACCACAACTACAAATGCATTTTTTAAAATTGCGATCTATACCGAGTCAGAACTTTCCCTGATGATTCTGCTGGCGCGTATTATATCGCAATAAACACACGTTGATTTCATTGCGCCGTCACTTTCTCAGTACGAATAATGGTCAAGGCTCCTTCCCCGATAAGCCAGTTATAGGCAAATCCACGTTGTGTAAAAAGGGTTTTGACATAATTAAATTCAGCAAAAGAATTCGTAGAGACGTTAAATGAAACCATCTCAGTTTTTGAATTCAGGTTGGCAAGCGCTTGAGCAAGTTTGCCTGTCTGCTCGCAACCGGGTCTTACAGGCTGGCCGGCGTTTTTGCGCACATCAACTATCTCCAGCTCAGGGCCGCGCTCAATGATCACGTCTTTTTTGTCATAGTTGCGGTTTTTCCAAGACGGTTGTTTGACGGAAATGTCACTTACCGCATAGAATTTTTTATCTCTGACCACAAAAAAAACAGGTCGTTTACCCTCAGTAACATGTAGCCTGGGCAACCGCACTGTACGAGTTGACTGCTCACGTTTTTGACGCAATTTATCGCGCAATTGTTTGATTTTGGCATTAAGTTCAGCCTTGGTGGCACTGTTCGTTTCTTTGAAATTGGTAGACGCAGATATGGCGGCGGATAGACTGGTATTCGTCATTTTCAATGTGTTCATCTCAATACGAAGCGGCATGTTGCTTGCAACAAGTGTTGTTATCGTATTTGTCGGAATTGATGGTAAGG
>CAZBGF010000180.1:0-4486 GCA_964491255.1 uncultured Verrucomicrobiota bacterium | reverse complement strand
AAAACTTTCCGCATCCATTCTGATAATAATTCGTCAATAGGTTTCATGACATTCGTGTCTAAAATGAGCTAAAGTTTTTTCATAACTTCAAACTTATAACTTTAAACTTATAACTGCCTCTTATCTATTTCAAACCCATAGCCAATCGGTAAATCCAATTCACCAAAACCAGGAAAAACGAAAAAACAACGGCGGCAAAAGCCTTTTTGCCATTCAACTGCAATGCTTTGCCTCTGTAAATTTTTACGCCAAGGATAATTCCTGTAATATTCCACGCGAACACCAGTACGGTCGATATGTACAAGCCGATTGCCAATGGGCAATCGTGTAGAGCTTTCAGCCAATTCCCATGAACCATCGCGACAAACCCTCTTGTCCAACCGCATGTCGGACACGGATACCCTGTCAATCTAAGGAAAAAACATATACGGAATGGAATTTTATCCAGAGGCAGCCAATAAGCGATAACCAGAATACATCCTGAAATCAATGCAAGAGCAAGATGATGATTAAGCGCATCACGGTATGACGAAGCTTTACGAATTAAAAAAAATAATCCGTCTGAATTAAGCAAACGTTTTTCCGTCTTGTTTTTTCGGCTCAATCGCCGATCGCAGATGTTCAAAATTCCTTTTATCCATTCTCATATTTCGTGTTTGAAGGATAGGTGGAAGTTGGCTGTTTTTATACTTTTGCCGGTTGTTTATACACATCGCGATAAACAACTGCCAAAACGCATAAATATATTGGCGCTGTCACCACAACACCGACACCACAGGCAAGCAGTCCCGCCAGGCTGATAGCACCTGCCACAAGAACTACAGCTGCGAAAAGCCAGAAATGCTGTCTTGCCCTTTTAATGCTTTCCATAGAAGCCTGTAAAAAAGTTCTTTGTTGATCGACAATGAGAAACAAGCCGAACATGGTCAGCGTCCCAATAACAATCGAAAGAATCGCCGGCACAACGGAAAGCAATACTGGGGACAGAATTAACGGGGCCAGCCCCTGTAGAATGACGTTAATAACAGACCACACTAAGATGAATAAAAAGGCCTGCAAGAAATAATGAAAACCTTTAAACAGATTACCAATATTGGGATTAGGCTTCTTGCGGTCGAGCAGGCCCAGCGTCACCAGCGCCACACCAGCCAGCAATGGTCCGCCAAGTATAGAGAAAGCCACGTTGCTCATAGCTAACATCAGATACATTATCAGAATCTGGGCAATAGCGCTTTCCCTGGCTGCAACCACGCCCATCAGCATGGGACCTGTAAGAAGAGCGGCTAAAAAAGAGCTGAGTGCATAGGCTAAAAACGTTACAACAATCAAAACAAGAAAATTGTTTTTATATAGAAAAAACCCTTGCTTTATCCACTCGCTGAGTTTGCTATTCATCTTTTGCTGTGCCATTTTCCTTACTCCTGTTTAAATAGGTTAATATTATTGCATTGGCATTGCGCCTTTTCGCTTTTGCACTGTCCTTGACAGTTATAATGCTAATAAATTCCTTTTTATTGTCAAGTTTATTATCCTTGCAAATATTTCATGCCGGTTCCTCGGAACCCCGAACATGCGGGAGTGAGCCACGCGTTTCGCATATTTCCCTGGCCGCCGCGTCACTCGCCCCGTACGTACGGGGCGGCTGGCAGGGCGACTCCTCGGGCAGGCGCACAGTTTGTTCGTCCCGTCAACCATGCCCACCTGAGTAGTGTAGTATTCGGCAAAAAAAAACACTGAAAATCACGCTGGGCTTTGTTCTTCTATTTTTGTATAATTCTCAGTAATTCAGTTTATTATTTTTTTATCAACAGGAGTAACTGTTCAGGTAGATAGGCTGTAGGTATTTAGACTGTAGGTCGGAATCCGGCAACCTCCAGACTTTTCTAACAGCCTTCAGCCTACAGTCTAAACAACCTGAGTAGTAACCAACAGGAATAAGAATAATGGAAAAAAGAACACGGAACCCGGAAATCGTTAATCGGATTTTGCGCCTATGCAAAATCATTGAGCGACATAATCACCTGTATTACATTAAGAATAGACCCGCAATATCCGACCGCGAGTATGACCAACTTTATCATGAACTCGAATCACTGGAAAAACAATATCCGGACATAATAACGCCGGATTCCCCGACTCAGCGCGTGGGCGGCGCTCCTCTAAAAGCCTTTCGTCAGGTTCGCCATCTCGTTCCCATGATGAGCCTGACAAACACATACAATAAATCAGAATTACTGAACTTTCATGAACGGCTTCAACGTCTGCTTCCCGGTATTATATTCTCCTATATACTCGAACCCAAGATCGATGGCGTTGCAATTTCCCTGCGTTATGAACATGGCATCCTGGTGTCAGGAAGCACTCGCGGGGACGGCAATACAGGCGATGATATCACGATCAATTTACGAACCATTCGGTCCATTCCTCTTCGACTGAAGGCCAGGCAATCTCCACCAGCATTACTGGAAGTCAGGGGTGAAGTGTATATGCCGCCTGAAAGTTTTGCCGAACTGAATCGCAGTCGCGAGAAATCCGGAAAAGCCATCTTCGCCAATCCGCGTAATTCAGCAGCCGGATCGCTCAAGCTCCTGGATCCCAGGCTTGTTGCAAAACGTCCTCTTGATGTCATTC
Source organism: uncultured Verrucomicrobiota bacterium (assembly GCA_964491255.1). GTDB lineage: Bacteria > Verrucomicrobiota > Kiritimatiellia > JAAZAB01 > JAAZAB01 > CAZBGF01. Next base: position 1,855 of record CAZBGF010000180.1, on the reverse strand, counting down.
TTTATGGCACTGGTGAACTTGACGGGATTGTGTTTGACACGCATCAACAACTGATTGAAGCCCTGCGTAATTTCGGCCTGAAGACCATGCCCCGGTTCTGGAAATGCAAAGCAATCCGCAATGTTGAAGAATCGTTGGACCATTTACAAACAATGCAGCACTCTTTTCCTTTTGAAATGGATGGTGGCGTCATTAAGGTCAATGAACGTCAGCTTTACGATCGGCTGGGCGCCACTGCCAAAAGTCCAAGATGGGCTATCGCTTATAAATACGAACCCGAACGCGCTGAAACGCGCCTGAACTCGATTACAGTCCAGGTTGGACGCACAGGCGTTCTGACCCCGGTAGCGGAACTCGAACCGGTTTTTTTGGCTGGTTCCACCATCAACCGCGCCACGCTTCATAACATTGACGAGATACAGCGCAATGACATTCGCGTCGGAGACAGTATTTACATCGAAAAAGCGGGTAACGTGATTCCAGACATTGTAGGTGTCAACACCGGCGCGCGCACAGGCAAAGAACGCCGGTTTTGCATGCCAGCCATTTGTCCGGTCTGCAAAGAACCTGTTATTCAGCGTAAAGGCGAAGTCGCCACACGATGTGAAAATTTACAATGCCCCGCTCAAATTAAGCGGTGGATTCGGCATTTCGCGGCACGCGGAGCAATGGATATAGAAGGATTGGGCGAAGCGATTATTGACCAATTGGTGGACCAACACCTGGTTTCAACTCCAGCCGATCTGTACTCGCTCACGAAAAATCAAATCATCGAACGACTTGAACGCATGGCGGAAAAATCAGCACAGAATCTGATTGAAAACATTAAAACGAGTAAACGCAGGGAATTCTGGCGCATTATTTTTGCGCTTGGCATCCGACATACAGGCTCCAAAACGGCACAGACCATTGAACAGCAGGTTGAAGATATTGATCAGTTGATGCAGATCAGCACGGAAAATTTGCAAACAATCAGCGATATTGGCCCTGTGGCTGCTCAAAGCATCTTTGACTATTTCAAATCCCACCGTAACCGAATCATGATTAACCAACTGAAGAATGCCGGCGTCAATTTTAAACGTGTGTCAAAGGAGAAAAAAAATAATAAACGCCTGGCCGGAATACGATTTGTCCTGACAGGCACGCTCAGCCGGTTTACGCGTGATCAAGTCGAACAGAAAATCAGAAACATCGGGGGACAAATCAGTTCCAGCGTATCAACAAAGACAGATTATGTCGTGGCTGGAACAAATCCCGGATCAAAGCTGGATAAAGCGCATTCACTCGGTGTTAAGGTGATAAACGAAGATGAATTTTCAGCCATGATCGGTTAAAACGGATGACGGATTAGTCCTCCGCAGTTAATTTTTAGACAGAATTAATCCTCTGAATCCATAGGATCCAACGGATCTGAGGACAAAATAATATAGGAGAAACTTTAACCACAGATTACACAAATAATGTGGAAAAATGCACTCATTAGATTTTTTCTATTCTTCGCACTAAGCCACGAAGTTTTTAAGATTTTAGACAAAATTAACAAAATGGACAAAATTTAGAAAGAATGCTCTGACGGTTAATTTGAGTTCAATATTCGAATTTTTTTCTTATACTCAAGTTTAGACGCTCCGAAGTTAAGGAGAAGGCCTTCATCGATTCCCGTCGCCGTTAAGTAATTAACAAGCTGAACCTCATGAGCTTTGGCCAGCGCCAGGATCGCTTTATTCTCGACAATAAGCCGATCATTAACGAGCATGTCGGCTGTAAATTCTCCGACGACTTGACCACGGTATTTCACCGTAATGTCCTTTTCCAGTTCAACCTTGTAACCTGCGTCTCTCAACTCATATGCCAA
>CAZBGF010000179.1:0-4512 GCA_964491255.1 uncultured Verrucomicrobiota bacterium | reverse complement strand
TAATTTCCTCTTGACTACTCCCATTCCTTTTTACACACAATTCTTTACAGTACTGAAATTGGCGGATTCAACAAAACATTTCCAGAAAATCCAGTATTTCAACAGATGATCAAAAGGGGTAATTGAAAAAGCTTGAAATCAACGTAGCCTTGGTGACCATTCCGCGACCACTCTTGGGCTGAATTTGCGCATTTTACCAAAATTGGCGGATTGTGATAGGCTGTAGAAGTCGTTGCAAATGATGTGGTTATGCAAATGTAAGGGGGTTGCGAAAAGCATACATCTTTTTCAAGAGGTGGGCGGAGGAGTCTGTTTTCCAGGTCTGCCGGTCCTGTCAGGACCGGACGCCGGAATACGATTGCCGTCGATGTCATGGCCCACACGCGGAGGCGACGCCAGCAGTTCAGGGGCCGGCATACTGCATGGCAACGGCTCACCGATGTATTTTTCAATCTCCGGTATCACGAAGGACTCCTCTTCACAGGCGAAGGAAATGGCCGTACCCTTAACGCCAGCCCGACCTGTCCGTCCAATGCGGTGTACGTAGTCTTCCGGCTCATAGGGAAAGTCATAGTTGATCACATGAGTGATATTATCCACATGCAAGCCCCGCCCGGCGACGTCGGTCGCCACCACAACTCTGATTTTGCCCTTCCGAAAACCATCGAGTATTCTTAGCCTTTTCTCCTGATTCACGGCCCCCGAGAGATATTCGCATTGAATCCCGTGCCTGTCCAGGTTCTCCGCCAACCTCCGGGTTGTATCGCGCCGGTTTCCGAAAAGCAACACCCGATTCATTTTTTCCCGGGTCAGCAGATTATACAGCAATTTGAACTTATCCCGCGTGCTCACCACGTAAACCAGCTGGTTTACAGTATCCACCGCAACCTGCCCGGGGTCCATCTCGAAGACTATTGGATCCGGCATCCATTGCGAGGCCAACCTAAGCACATCTTCCGTCAGCGTGGCACTAAACAGCATGGTCTGCCGCTTATCTTTCGGAGGCGTTGCCCGAATGATTCGCCGCACATCCGGAATGAACCCCATGTCCAGCATACGGTCTGCCTCATCAATCACCAATACCTCCAGATGCTTCAAATCAATGATCTTGCGCTGTTTGAAATCCAGCAGCCGGCCCGGCGTCGCAGCGATCAAATCGATCGGACGATCCGTCAACTCCCTGCGTTGTTTTTCAAAATCCATTCCCCCGTACACTGCCATACAGCGGAACGGACAGTACTTACTCAGATCGCGGGCATCCTTCACAATCTGGAGCGCCAACTCGCGGGTCGGGGCCAGGATCAAGGCGCGCGGGGTCCCTGGTTTGTACCTCCTCTGCCTGTCATCCGCAAGAAACCGGGAAAAGATACAGATCAAAAAGGCCGCGGTCTTACCCGTTCCTGTCTGCGCCCGCCCGGCGATATTCTGGTGGTCTGTGGCATGAGTCAGCACCTTACCCTGAATCGGTGTACAATACTTGAACCCCAAATCATAAACGGCGTGCATGATCTGCAATGGCAGGCCAAAGTCGTGAAAACGCATCGTATCATTTTGTGTTGGAACTTGAAAGGTATCCAGTGACCAGCGCTCACGGTGACCTTTGCCCTGTAGGTTTCCTGATCGGTCTGATGCGCAAGGAGGCTGACTCGATCTCGACACCCCGGGATCCGCTGCCTTGTTATGCGACGGTACCACGAGGCGCTTCTCTGTCGGCTTCTTCCGATACCCGAGCACTTTATCTTTCAGCTTCCGTATTAATCTCTTTACCATGCTATTACACCTGTAAGGAGCAAAGATGCTCCTCTATACTTTACGCAAATAGAGTTCTGTGAAATAGATGAAAATCGGCTCGTAGAGCCGACGCTACACTCTTTTTGGAAATCCGCAAACTGTTTATGAAAAACATTTCGTGGTGTAGCGGCCACTCTGTGAGCGGCTTTCAAAATTTGTGCTTTCGATAATTTTACAGGAGTCTATATGCAAGAGAAGCTTATCACTTGCCTTTATCCTTGTCTATCTATTCATTAGACACAATTTTATTATCAGCTGATAGAAAAATGTGCGATTCAGAAAAATGGCGATTATAAAAAAACACTTTCCAGAAAATCCAGTATTGCAACGTATAATCAGAAAAGGTAAATTGTAAACTTAAATTTAAACCTGTCGTGGTGACAGGTTTTGCTCGTTATTCGGGAACAACTACTTGTATATGTTTATTAAGATATTATATTGTTTGGCTGTGTTGCTTGGGCTGTCTTTGTTGCCTCCATGTCGGGCGTATTCGGCTTCTGATGAAGCTTCTGCCTTTGTTGAAGCTTTGGCGGACGAGTCGGCGGACGAATGGGCGGATGCGGGGTGGGACAGCGAGATGGACGCGCCGCCGGACATGTTTGAAAGACCTATGCTCTGGTTTCCAGTGGGTGAATGCTTGACATACAAAATTCGATGGGGCCCATTTACAGTTGGAACGACCAGGGTTGTCAGTGAATGGATCAGGGAGGACGGCAGGGATCTTGTGGCTATTCGCGCGACGACCAGGTCAACACCTTTTTTCGACAGAATTTACCACATAGATGATTTTCTTGAAAGCATTGTAGATCCGGATACGTTCATACCATTACGCTTTACCAAGCGGCTTAATGAAGGAAGCTCTAGCATTCATGAGATCACGACATTTGATCACGAGTCGGGGATGGCGTGCTGGACGCAACTGCTGAAGGATGTAAGAAAAGAGTTTGCCATTGAGCCAGACACGCGGGATTTGCTGAGTTTTATGTTTTATATACGGTCGCGGAAATTTGAGCCGGAGAAGAAATATCATTTTCGGGTAATGGCGGATGATAAAATATATGACCTTGACGTGGTTTCCGGAACGCATAAAACAATAAAGTTGCCGAATTTCGGCAGGATCAGAAGTCTACGACTGGATCCGGAGGCGAATTTTCAGGGGTTATTTGTGCGTGTTGGAAAGGTGCGTGTATGGGTTTCCGATGACGATCGTTTCTTATGCACGCAGGCTGCTGTCGGAATTCCCCTCGGCACGGTTAAAGCAATTCTGGTCAAGGTGGAAGGGCCCGGCTATGATTTCTGGTCACTTGCTGGTGAGGATCGGGACTAAGCACATGAAAGGCGACATTGATGCTCCCAATGAAGCCGGATAGAAGCAAAAAATGGGGTTTGGAGATTAGATTATGAAAGACAACGTTATGACTATGCGGCCCAGCCGCGTTTTAGCAAAATTACGCGCAGGTGGCGTGGCTGTCTGCACAAAAATCAATTTTGCTGACCCACGTGTGATAGACATTGCCGGGATGCACGGGTTCGATTGTGTCTGGCTGGATATGGAACATGTTCCCAACACATTACACGATGTCGAGAATCAGGTTCGGGCTGCCAAAATGCATAATATGGATTCCTTAGTACGTGTCCGGCGTGGTAGTTACAGTGATCTGATTCTGCCGCTGGAAATGGACGCCGCGGGAATTATGGTTCCACATATCATGGGTGTGGAAGATGCAAAGAAGGTGGTATGGCATTCACGCTTTCATCCCACAGGTCGGCGTCCGTTAGACGGCGGCAACGCGGACGGTGCATATTGCTCGATACCTATCCTGTCTTATATGAAACAGGCCAATGAACAGAGGTTTGTGATTGTACAGATCGAAGACCCTGAACCGCTGGATGAACTTGAGGAGATTGCTCAACTGGATGGTATTGATATGCTGTTCTTCGGTCCTTGCGATTTCAGTCAGGGCATCGGATGTCCCGGGCAATTTGATCACAAGAAAATCGATGAAACACGTCGTAGAGTTGCTCAAGTCGCCCGAAAATACGGCAAATTTGCCGGAACCCCATGCAGTATAGAGAATTTCGAGACAGTAAAGGAAATGGGCTACACTTTTATCACCATCGGAGCTGATGTGGTTGCTCTGTCACAGTATTATCACTCGATAGTATCCAGTCTCGAGGGCCTTAAATAATAATCCCGTATTAACTCAGGTGCAAAGGCACCCAGCCTTCGCCCTTCGTGGCTACGGCAGGCAGGCATAGGCACAAAGCAGAAAGAAATCCGGCGAGTGCGGGACTGGTGCGCTTCCAACTGGCGGCGCCGAAGGCAACCGGCGTTTCGTTATTTTATCATACTCTGTGCCTAAACAGCATCCAAAAGTAAGTAAAGGCTGAAAAGGTGGCGAAAAATTTAACTGCAGATAGCTTAATAAATACATGAGGGCAAAACCAGTTATGAGTAAACGCATCATATTGCTCAAACTGTCCGCAGCGGCATTCATGTTCCTTGCATTGTGTCTGTCCGGTCTGTCTGGCCTGTCGAATGGATCAGCGCGGACGAGCCTACAGGAATATGATAAGGACGAAACGACGGATAAGTTGTAAGTGACTCACTGGATGAAGCTTGAGCTTTGTATGGCTTCGCTCCAGCCAGCCTTCGCGCCAGCCGGCAAAGTACTGTAAAGAATTGTGTGTAAAAAGGAATGGGAGTAGTCAAGAGGAAAT
>CAZBGF010000178.1:0-4522 GCA_964491255.1 uncultured Verrucomicrobiota bacterium | reverse complement strand
TTCAGGCTTGTGCTCGTTGGAATGCGTCCCGGATCCGGGATACACCTCCAATGTACGTATGGTAATGGCAAAGTCGATATTGCCGTCGTAACTGATGTAACCCACTGCGCCGCCATAACTCCCCCTTGGCTCAGGTTCCATTTCATGGATGATTTCCATGGCTCTGACCTTCGGCGCTCCGGTCAATGTGCCGGCGGGAAAAGTTGCCCGGATCACGTCCATAGCATCACAGTCCTTGCGGAGAACACCTTCCACATGTGAAACGAGATGCATCACATGACTATAGCGTTCAATTGTCATGGATTCACGGACCTGGACACTGCCGATTTCCGCTACGCGCCCGACGTCATTGCGTCCGAGATCAACCAGCATGACATGTTCAGCCTTTTCCTTTTCATCGGAAAGCAGTTCATCCGCCAGCTTCCGGTCCTCCTGTTCGGTACTGCCGCGTGGCCGCGTACCGGCAATCGGGCGGAGCTCTACCCGGCTTCCTGTCAAGCGCACCATGATTTCCGGCGATGATCCCACAAGGATCTGTTCACCTATTTTTAGAAAATACATGTATGGTGAAGGATTGAGCAGACGCAGTGCGCGGTATAACTGAAATGCCGGCACATCTGTTTTCGCGCTGAAACGCTGACTGAGCACAACCTGGATCACGTCACCGGCAACAATATAATCTTTTGCCTTCCGAACCATATCGCAGTACTGTTCCGGTTTCATATTGGATTGAAACTTAACCGGCGGATAAGTCAGCGGTTTTTCATAATGCGTCGGAGTTTGAAGCATTGTTCCAATTTCCCCGATTTTCATGCAGGCGTCTTGATATGCCTTGTCCGGTGATGCGAATTCGCGCGGCCGGGAACAGACAATAATATTGACAGTATTACGGATATTATCAAACACGATAAGTTTATCGACTTTCAGAAAACGGCTTCGAGGCTGAATAACGCTATGACCGGTTTTTGGAAACGGTATTCGTTCGAACTCGCCAACAGCTTCATAGCCGATGAACCCTATCGCGCCCCCGAAAAACCGCGGCACACCAGGAACTGGAGCTACCCGGACATTCTGGTAAACAGTGCGCAAATGCTCAAGGGATTCTCCGTTGGAACCTGCGGAATGCGTGTGATCCTTTTCAAAAAATAATTCCGGATCAACCCCGACAAATGAGTAGCGTCCCCATGTTTCCCCGCCTTCGATGCTTTCGAGCAGAAAAACATTTGCACGGTCCAGGAGCCGATGGAGCACGGAAACGGGCGTTTCCATATCCGCCATCATTTCACTGCAAACAGGAATCAAAGTATAATCCTCTGACCATTTCAGATATTCAGTCAACGTAGTTTTCATGATATTTCTATGTATAGAAACAACTGAATTCGGTGTCAATAAAAAAAAGAAACTTGAAATTCCGCTTAAAGCAGAGCAGACTTGAATTTTATTTTATCCGGCAGTTGCCAGACTGGAAATTGGTAAATACTCAGTGAACCACGTTATCCAGTGGAGAGTAACCACAGATTTCACAGATGGCACAGATATTAACGAAAAAAATAATCGGTGAAATCTGTGGTTTTCTTCTCTTTTTTCCGCGCCTTTCGCGTATTTCGTAGTTATGTTTTAACATCTGAGCGCGAAATTTTTGATCTTTATCCGCGCAAATCCGCGTAATCCGCGGTTAAAATGCTTTTCTAATCGGGATTAAAATATGTCATTCGGCTCAATCGATCTATTGTTTAATATCGTTGTTATGCTGTTCTGGATCCGCTTGTGGAACCGGAATTCGCGATTAGTTCAATTTAACCCATACCTTTCAGGAATTGAACACGTTACTGAACCGGTGATAGCGCTCTTCAAGCCGTTGGTGAAAAACAGGGCAGAAACGGTTGCCGCAGTTTCCTGCTTGCTGATCCTTATTCTGTTCCGGGCTCTGGCCCTGCCAGGCGTAAATCTGCAAGGTATTCAGAATGCATGGCAAATTCAGCTCGGATTCGTCGGTATCACTCCGAGTTCCTGTGCACTCAGCCAGGTCCCTTTATTTCTGTTGTTCAGCATTCTTTCTTTTGCCGTCTTTCTGTTTCAGGTATGGGTATTCGCTGTTCTATTCCTTAAAGGATATCAACAGGGAATGCCTTCCGACCGCATGACTGAATTCCTGTATGCCATTTCCCGGCCCTTTTCCGACACCCGCCCGCGACAGCGGCCCTGGTTCCTGCTGGCTTATGGAATATTGGTCATTATGTTAATAAATTTCACTGCTCACGGATCGGTTGCCAACACACCGGTCTCAGGCGCAGCGTTGATATTAGTGCCTGCTCGATACGCCGTTGCAACTATCGCGGGTGCAGTTGACTTATTGATGGTATTACGCTCTCTCCTGTTCATCCTGATTATCGGTTCATGGATCCTCATGTTCATTGGCTCTAATACGTTCATGATTATCTGCCAGGAATGGCTTAATTTCCTTCTGAGCCCTTTCAGACGTTTTCCCCTGCGTGTCGGCCCTCTTGATCTCACGCCGATCATTGCCTTTTTCGCGCTCGGGATCATTCACTGGGTAACAAAAAATATTCTTACCCGCCTATACGTATACCTGCTTATGATCAGTGCATAAAATGAAGTTACTACTCAGGCACAAAGCGACAAAGGCACATAGGCACAAAGTGGCTAAAATGAGCTAAAGTTTCCCTAGCCCGGCAGCCGCCGGACTTCTTTGGGCAAGCATTTACAACTTTTAACTTATAACTTTAAACTTCTTCATGTAAACCATGCCATCGTTTTTGAGGCACTTCATGCTAATAAAAAACTCATTTCTTTTGAGATTTCGTCACTTTGTGCCTCTGCCTGCCAAGCCGTAGCCTTGGCGAAGGCTGGTGCCTTTGTGACTACCTGAGCAATTACAAAATGAATTGGATTTCAGCATCGGAAAACAAGGTTGTGATGAACGTCTGGGTAACACCGCGCGCGTCAAAAAACGACGTGCGGGGAATTCACGGAGATGAAATTAAAATCCGTGTGCAGGCGCCGGCTCTCGAAAACAAAGCCAACCGGGCGCTCATCCGGTTTCTCAGTCATAAACTGGGTGTGTCAAAGCGCAGTGTCATTCTGCTCAGCGGTAAAACCTCACGACACAAACGAATTGCGGTCACCGATCTTTCAGAGCGTGATGTGCGTTTACGACTGGGGATAGAATAGCCAAATTCCTTCCCTGAACCTTGAACCCCAACTTCATTCTGACAACTGACCTCTACCTTGTCGGGCGTGTTGCTAAAATCTTTCAGCCGTCCCGATGGGACTAAATTCATTTCATTGACCTTTAACCGGCAATAAATTGCCGGGCTACTATCATAAAGTCCATAAATGGACTAACAACACTTGACTTCCTGTCCTGTAGGGACTTATGAAAATAGCCTGCCGCTTTAGCGGCAGGAACAAAGCGAACAGAAAACACAGTCCCATCGGGACGGCTGAAAATATTTGTTTTAAAATAATACGTTTCTCGACTTGGGCAACACGCCCTGTCGGTTTGACCCTGATATCCCCCCTCTGGTTAAGTACTAAATAGTGCTTACTCGAAAAGCCCCTGAAAGACAAAATTCTGAAAGAATCTAAGAGTTTCTGACAAAATGGACAAAATAACACTTAAAAAATCAAAGAAAATTCTGTTTGTCCCGCACTCGCTGGATTTCTTTCTGCTTTGTGCCTATGTGCCTATGTCACTTTGTGCCTGAGTAGTTATATGCATTCCTAAGTTGCAATACCCTTTTCGTATAAGCTCTAAACAGACCCCATCTTCTTCGTTTTACTTTTTTGTTGCCGGCCGCAAATTGGGGCAAAGAGGGAAAAAAAATCGGCCGCGTTGATAGACTGCGCGTGCTTCTTCAGTTCGGCCTTGCGCTTCGAGTGCGGCGCCATAGTCGAGCATTTGTTTGGCTGCCAGCGGCCAACGGGCACGACGAGCCATGATGTCCATGACCGCCGGTACGGCGTACGGCGGCGCACTGACGCGCATCAGTTCATGAATGAGCTGGTAATCCGGATAGCGCAGGTACATATCCCAGGTCAGCGGCCAGGCCAGATCGTAGGCTTCCAGGCAAATCAATCCATAGATTTCGTAGACGATCTGGTCGACCAGAATCTGCCGCCGCCAGGTATTCTGGAAGGAAAGCGCGCGAATGCGCTGCGCGGTTTGGCGGGCGAATTGCGCAATCTGATCCTGCTTGAAAGCGTGGCGGCGCAGGAAGTCCTGGTTTTCGGGTGTATTCCGCACGAATATCGCGCAGAAGAAGTCGAGATGAACCAGTTGCCAACGTGAATCCGTAAGTAGCGTGCGGATGAAATCTTCTTTTACACCGGCAGTGGATACCGCAACCGTCTGAATGCCGCGCCGCGCTATCATTTCTTCCCAGACAAGACCCAGCGCCAGCGCGGGTTCATATTCCTCTTGCCAGAAGGCTGCCGGAAATGCCTCGGGGCGGTTGTCCACATAGCCTGGTTCCGGATAAATATTGTATTCCACCAGACT
>CAZBGF010000177.1:0-4524 GCA_964491255.1 uncultured Verrucomicrobiota bacterium | reverse complement strand
GCCGAAGATTATGATTAGGATTACGAGTAAGAGTTGCCGCTCCAGCGGCCTAACTGAACCACAAAGTGTTAGCAATTGCAATGCATTTGGGATATGGCACACAAAAAAGTGAATACGGCAACTGCAAAATATGGGTGAACGTTGCACAAACAAAACTAAAGCAAATTTCTAAATAATTTGTAACTACTCAGGCACAAAGGCACAAAGCAGAAGAACCCAATCCAGGCAATCAGCAAAATGTTTCCGGTTTTGATCATCATGTTAATCTTGTCAGAAAAAGATTTTAAACTCTACCCGCGATCCTACTTCTCTGCTGACATCCTAATGGTTCCCTGCAGTCTTCAACCTTGGCTGAAGCTGCAAACGGTTCACACTGAAGGTTCGGGAGCATCCTGAACAATTGTCTTTTTACTTTGTGCCTATGTGCCTTTGGAACTTTGTGCCTACCTGAATAGTCACATTTAAGGTTAATATATTAAATTTACACTGTATCAGTCAACCATGACACGCTGAATTCGGCTGCCAAGCAGACAGGTGATTTCGTGCGGAATGGTGTCAAGCTGCATTGCCATTGATTGAACAGAATGTGGGTCTTCGCGGCGATTGCTGATGATGCATGCCTGGCTTCCGACTCCGGCTTCGGGAATATCGGTCAGATCAATAATGGTTAAATCCATACTGATCCGGCCGATGACCGGCGCGAGCTTTCCGCTGAAATCCACTTGGCCGGCATTGGACAATTTTCTGGAATAGCCATCAGCATAACCTATGGGCAACAAACCAATCCGCATATCCCGCTTAGCGACAAACGTACAGCCATACCCGCATGACGAGCCTTTTGAAATCTTTTTCGTCATCAGCACAGGGGCTTCCACTCGTAATACGGGAACCAACTGTTTCGAGTCCTTTGTTAATTGGCATCCGTATCCATACAGAGACATCCCGGGTCTGATCATATCCAGCCATGATCCCGGAATATTAAAGATCGCCCCACTGCTGGCCATATGCTTAATGGGAATGTGAATGCCACGTGATTCGATTTCTTTGAGAATGGACAGGAAAACAGAAAGCTGTTCATGCGCAAAATCAAGATGATCTTTATCGGTAACTGCAAAATGACTGTAAATACCCTCAACGGTTATTTCAGGAATGCGACTGGCTTTCAAAACGAGGTCACAGGCTTTTTTCTGAGGACAGCCAGAGCGTCCCATGCCAGTATCAACTTTGATATGCACATAAGCGGGTTTTCGATTCACAGCCGCTATCCTGGCGAGCAGATCCAGGCCTTCTTCATTGACAACGGTTGCGCGAAGCGCGAATTCCAGCATCAAATCAATTTGCTCCTGAATCTCCTGCATGGATCCATAGTCGCCCACCGGCCGGAAAATCAGGATAGGCTCGGTCAGTTTTAAATCACAAAGTTCAATGGCTTCCGGAAGTGCAGCCACAGCCCAAAACGAAATATCCAACTCTGAAAGGATACTGCTGATAATTGCAGCGCCATGGCCATAGGCATTAGCCTTAACAGCCGCGCATATGGGAGTCTCGTCAGTCTTATTCATGATAAGTTTGACATTATGACGGATGGCAGACCGACTCACATATGCTTTGATCAACTTATTCATAGTATCTACTCAGGCACAAAGTGACAAAGGCACCAGCCTTCGCCCCTTCGACATTGCTCAGGGCTACGGCTTGGCAGGCAGAGGCACAAAGTCGTAGGAATACGATCCGAACGCAAAACGTGACTGTTAAGAATTCTGACTGCTGATTTCCGACTCCTGAGCAGTCAATTATTCCGGATCATATAACTAACTTTATCATAAAATGTATTAAATCCGGATTGAAGGAATATTGTTAAATCATATCCGGACATAACAAGTATCGCTCCGACAACAGCACGCAGATACACATGGCCGGCAACCATAAACAGATAATAAAAAGGATACATCGGCACTATAATACACAACAATCCGTCAAACATATTGTCTTTGATTGCCAGAATGATAATAACCAGATAACTGATTCCTAAGGCTATCAACCCGTATTGTTTGATGTCTTCCATCGGAACCCCCGGCCATCCATTGTAAAATCGGATATAAGCCAGAGCTGCTGCTAATAGAACGAAAACCACCCAGCTGACAGTCAGCATGAACGTATTGATTTTGACACGTTGCCTGTCACGGGATTGAAAAGAAACTTTTCTTGCATGGGAAGGAACTACAGATGTTTGTTTGTCAATGGTTGCCGACTCAATGGGAATATCTGTTTCTTCGGGCTTCTCCCGCTTTTTAAGTCCTATTCGAATTGCTGGTTTTTTTTGCTCGGGTATCGGTAGTTCATGCCCGCAGGAATTGCAATGTATTATCTTTTTTGAAATATATTCGGAAACCTTTGTGGTTTTCCCGCATTCTGGACAGATTAAACTAATGTCAGCCATAATATTCTTTACCCGTTTACGTGTTGAACGATCTTTATTTGTCCGTTCACAGCTATCAGTTGATAAAGCCGACCAGCATAGCTGATAACTCACTTTTTTGCGAAATGCAACCAATCAGAATTCAGAATAAATAGACGTAAACTGTTTTAAATCAAGCGGTTAACATTCTGGCGTAAATAGTCAGTGAACCACGTACGCTTCTCGGAGAAACAAGCTGAAGCTTGTACTCCAAACACTGGAAACAGTGCCATCAAGCGTTCGGAGTTCAGGCTTTAGCCTGCATGTTGCGCATCAACATGTGGTTCACTGACTATTTACATTCTGGCTCTTGGCTTTCGCGTCGCCGCTTTGCGGTAAGTGACTACTTGGCGACTTTGTCGCCGACGTGGCTGACTCCTGATTTCTGCTTCTGTCTCGGATAAGCGGATGCTGTTTTACGCGGTGGAACAGCAAGTGTCCCATTAAAGAATTCAATTATATGTCCTTTGTCAATCAGCCAGGGAAGCGCGTTGATTATTTCAGCAACGTCGTGGGAATCCGGCAGAGCATCAGGTTGTAGATGTTTAACCAACTCATGCCGATTACTTCCGGGATGCTGATCCAGGTATTCCAAAATAGATCGAATGACATCTGTTGTTTGTGTCGGGTCTATCGGATTAGTATGAATGGACGTTACAAAAGACGCTTTGTTCGGAGTTTTAAAAATGAAAAGCCCCATATGCCGAAATGCCGGGTGAATGGCAATTGACATTTTTAAGGGAAAACGGTTTTCTCTGACCCAGCTTTCGCGGATCATTTCGCGCAGTTGCCGGCAATCCATTGAGCAACTCACAATGCCCGGGATGATAAACCGGTGTCCCTCGCGTATAAAGTCAGAACCGTAATGCTCGATAAAGTGTTTTTCAACGTCTGGTAGATGCTTGAATACAAGCGGCTCGTCTGTTCTAAGAGTTTGATAACTAATTTGCCGGGTTGCTTCCTGTTTCCATTTCTCAATGAGTTCCTGATCCGTTTTATTCACGATTTGGTTCCGGTATTTTTCCAGAGACATATATGAAAAACGGGTTTTATACAGTTCCAGTATCTTATCGTTATAACCATGATAGTTAGGCGGACCAATCAGTTCTTCGCTTAATCCGCATTGGGCCACACAAATAAAATCGCCTTTAGGTGGATCAACTTGAGTTTCTTTCTTTTCGTAAAACATATTTAAATGCTTGTCCAAAGCGTGGGCAACCGCATTTTCTTTCTGATGAAATACTGCTTTGCATTTCATGCATTGATACAATAGTACAGAAGATGCGCCTTCTTTATCCGGTATAACCGTTTCCAGTTTGACAGCAAAATACTCAGGTTTACTCAAAAACATGGAGGCTACATCAATAAGAGAATAAGCTTTGCCGGTTTTTGCCAGCCAATTGCCAATGGGTTTCAACCCTTTGCGTTCAGGAAGAAAAGAAATGGCAACAGGCAGGCGGGCTGATACCGAACGATAACGTTCTGATGTATGGTAAGACTGTTTATCTGTGGAACCCGGCTTTCTGGAAACAAAGTGTGATGTTCGTGGTATTTTTTTCTCACGTTCGAGCGGGGCATGAGCTTGTTGTCGTCCGTGAAAATCCGACTTCTTGTCCCTGCGGGTTGTTTTCTGAACTCGTCTATATTCAGACGCTCCATGCTTCCTGTCGCGCGGCTGTTTGTTGAGGTCTTTGGAAATAGTTAAACTCGCCGGCTTACGAGCCCAGTCAGGAGCAAAATTCAAATCAATAATAGTGTTGTTGTTATCGCTCATAGGCTGTTACTTAGGTATAAAGGCATAGAATGACAAAGACCACGCGAATGCGTGGTGAAAAAATCTTAAGAGAAACGACTTTTTTATTAGCATGAAACGCAACTTCTCAATAAGTCTCTGGAAACCGCTCATAGAACGCATGCTACAATAAAAAGCGTTGTAGCATCGGCTCTATGAGCCGATTTGTGCTCAGCTAGTTGAATGCTTGCCAAGGACTTTTAAAACAGTTAATTTTTTGTAACTACTCAGGTCTATGTTATCAGCCGTCCCTACGGGACTGAATTGACGGTTG
>CAZBGF010000176.1:0-4543 GCA_964491255.1 uncultured Verrucomicrobiota bacterium | reverse complement strand
TGATCTTTGCGTCTCTGCGCCTTTGCGTGAGCTTTATCAGGATCAATTACCATATATTCTTCGTGCTCTCGGGCACTTGCTTGCCAAGCCGAAGCTTTAGCGAAGGCTGGAGCGTGGGAGCGCGGGCGAGAGACATCTTGAAGTTCAGAAAAACAGGCTTCCGCAGCCGCGAAGCCGGGAATCAGTGACGCGCTGGTGGAGTTGATCGATTTCCCGGCGACCGTTGAGGACATGACGGGAATCGTCCCAGGCCACACACATTTTGGAAGGTCGCTGACACCCATTATTAGAGGAGAGAAAGCAGTTCATCGTGATGCAGTGTTTTGTGAGGGAGGACGACTCTATGATGAGCAATATGCTTCTTGTACAAACCATCTATATACCCATCCACCTCTCCCGGTAAACATTCCTGAAGACAAGCGAGACGGTTACTACTGGCCATGTCTATATTTAGATGCGGGTGACGGTCCACAGAACACAAAAGCGGTCATGTGTAGAACGCACGACTACAAGTATGTCAAAAGACTATATGAAAAGGATGAACTGTATGACCTGAAGGCTGATCCTGAAGAGCTGTACAATAAGATTGACGATCCAAAAATGAAAGATGTGCTGGCAGGATTAAAGGAGAGGCTTACGACGTTTTACCTTGAAACGTGCGACGTTGTCCCGCAGAAGAGGGACAGCCGCGTATTTAAAAGTGCGGCAGCTTGTATATGAGTGTGCCGAAATATGGGGGATAAAATTGGAGGGTTAATATGACAACACGTACGAAGCTAATGTTTAGTCAGTTATCAATCTGTCTTTTTGTCATCTGTACGTCAGAGATTCTGGCCAATGAGACACCTCTTCCTGCTATCTCATTAAGAAAGCTCTCCCCTCCTCCCCAAATTGACGGACTCCTCACCGATCAATGCTGGACGGAGGCAAATCAGGTCAGTGATTTTCAAATTTATAAGGAGGGGGGAACGGCGAAGGCCCTAACTAAAGGATGGATCGGTTATGATGAGAAGAATTTGTATATCGGTTTAGAAGCGCTGGAGCCGAATCCGGACAAGATGGTCCGAAATGTAAAGAACCACGACGGCTCCCTCTCTCATGACGACGATGTCGAGTTGTTTATCTCTCCCCGTTCGGACGGCAAGGTCTATTATCATATCCTGATCAATCCCGACAACACGGTGGCTGACAAGCGCTGTCTTGGTGGAAATACCAAGGAAGCCAGATATCATCAATATGATTGGGACGCGGAGATGCATTCTGCTGTTAAAGTCGGCAAGGACCGGTGGACGGTAGAAGTCGCTATTCCCTGGCATAATTTCAGCCAGGACATTTCGTCAAACGGTAATCTGTGGCGAATCAATTTGTGCCGCGGCAAAAGGAGCGCGCCGACCGAATTCAGTAGTTGGTCGTTCACAAAAGAAAGGTTCCATGATTATACCCGGTTCGCAAAAGTTGTAATCCCGGCAATGACCTTCACTGACTATACTGCTTTAGTAATCACCGATGCCAAAATAACGGGTTACGAAATAAAAGACAAAAACTTCTATTACATCATTGCCGGGCAAATCCATAATTATGATGATCGGGCCCGGAGCGTCATTATTGAGGGCACGGACCTGCCGACCGGGATGGCAGGACAGAGCGCGAATGTGAAAGTGACAGTTCCTCCGGGCGGGGACAACCTTTTCCAACTGGCAGTGCCGATCGCCAAATTAGGTATGCGCCGGGCTATTTTGAAATTAAAAGACCCTGCTATGGACACCTATGTTTATTCCATTTGTTTTGGGGATAAAGCTTTCCCGCGTCTAATGAGCGCCTATCTTAATCTGAATTACTACACCCGGGAAAAACAGGCAGACCTTATTGTTTCGTTAAATATTCCCGGAGCAGGAAAAAACTTCAATATTGAGATGGCAATATTTGCTGACAACAACTGTATTCAGCGTAAGAACGTGACCATGAGAGAGCCTGATCGTACTGTTGTTCCTGTGACTCTGGCAAGCTTGCCGGTCGGTGACTACCAAATTGTTGTCAAAGTCAGGAACGAAAACGGTTGGGTCCTGGCGGAAGATAAATTGAGATTAAGAAAGTTACCTCCAGCCGCTCCGCCAGTAAAGGAAGTAAAAATTGATCATGACCGCATGATTGCGCTGGTTGACGGCGAACCGTTTTTCCCGCTTGGCATATTCAGGGTTCCCATGGAATATATGTCGGAAGTGGCCAACGCCGGTTTCAACACTGCTCTATTTTGGGGATACTACGGCAAAGAAGATTCCTGGAAAATAATGAAAGCAACCAAGACAGACGACGAAAAGGAGAAATTCATCTCCGAGTATCTCGCCGCAGCCGTCAAGGCCGGACTGATGGTTGTCGAACCCCCGGGCCGATTCAGTGATGACAATCCTTTCAAGACTCGTAATCATGCCGATTTCGCTCAAAAACATCACCAGTACGTAAATCAAAGATTGCCACTCATTACCAGCGTGATGAAACAATATCCCAATTTCCTTGCCTACTATGGGTTTGATGAACCGTTTGAGCCGCAATATCCGCAATGTTTGGAATTTTTTGAAAAAATGCAGGAATTAGACCCTTATCATCCTGTTGTTTTATTGTTCTGCGGATTCATCAGAGACTGGCCAGACACATTCGACATTGTCGCTTTGGATACTTACGGCATTAGCCAGCTGCTGCCTGTCGCTCATTACTATCAAGAAGTCAGACGCGCCGCACAGTTGGCGGAGAGTTACAATAGACCTTTCTGGCACGTGCCGATGCTTGAAGCAGCAGGCGCTTCGACCCGTCCGATCACTGCCTCCGAACAGCGTATTCAGACTTATCTCAGCGTCATTGCCGGCGCCCGGGGTCTTTTTTGGTTTGTATGGCCGGCGAAACACAGGGCAAACTGGGCAGAACTGTGTAAACTGACTTCGGAACTGAACGTCCTAACTCCGGTGCTTATTGAAAAAACTCCTCGATTTGTGACACATATATCACCTCCGGAAATGAAAGATACAATTCCAGTTCTGATAAAGAACCATCACGGCACGTGTTACATCATCACTGCCAACACCAGCACAGAGCCGATCAATGCAAAATTCTCACTGCCGATTTCATACAAAGGGAAAATAGAGATAATGTTTAATTCCCGAAGCTTGAAGTTAGAAAACAACGCGTTCAGCGACAGGTATGACGGTCTCGCCGTTCGCGTGTACAAACTGCAGGGAACCTGGCCAAAACACGGCGTTTTGAAATTGGATCTTGCCCCTGATCCGGTAATAGCCGCCTCGACTGCCGAAGTTGACCAATTCTCTGAAACCGGAAGAAAGAATCTTTTACAAAATCCTGGATTTGAGAATAAAGAAGGATGGCATTTCTCTGATTCGCAACGAAGTCGGCCTGCTGTTGCCGAGTCGGTCAAACATTCCGCTCATTCCGGGAAAGAGTGCGCCGTCATCCGGCGAAATATGTCCGGGGGTTATGGGACATTTACAGGCAAAAAAGTGACACTTGAACCTAACACCTTTTACCGATTCGGTAGTTACGCACTTGCCGAAACCTCTGGTGAAGCGGAAGCCAGAATATTTTTGACTTCAGAGGAACCGGCAGGTAAATATGTGGAGAATCTGACGGCAATTACCATTCAGCCCCGTACCGTCTCCTGGGTTAATTATACGACGGAATTCAAGACTAAAGACCGGCCAATGAAGGTAAGCCCGGTCTGCCAATTACGGAGCGGTCCGGGATTGGCCAAATTCGACGATTTTTTTCTTTACAAAGAATCCGCCGCAAAATCCAGAAACCTGCTGAATAATTCGAGTTTTGAGACCTGTACAGCGTCCGGCTGGCCTGATGAGTGGATGCCCGTGTACTTTACTCCCCAATTCAATTATATTGATGCTAAAGACGCCAGATGGGGGATTGATACCAAAAAGTCAGCGCACGGACGACAGAGTCTGAGAATGAACCGTTCTAATGAGAAAATGGTCTGGGCGCGACAGCACCAACGCGGTTTTTCCCAATTACGAAAAGGAGATCATTACACCCTTTCGCTATACATGAAAGCGGACCAGCCTGGCCTACAGGTGTGTATGGCTGTAACCGGACTTTGTTCCCAAAACATCAAGCTGTCTACCGAATTCAAACGTTACATCCTAAGCGGCAACGTGAAAACGCCGTATCCTCCAAGCATATTTGTTTCTCTGTTGGACGCGGGGACCGTATGGATTGACGCTGTGCAGTTGGAAAAAGGAACAGAGGCAACTCCTTATCAGGAATAGGCCGATGATGTTTGAAGGAAATGAGGGGCAGATGGCATGAAAGGCAGTTAGAGCTCCGTCGAGATGCGGTATATAATACCCATCAACCATGGAAGACGAGGCCATGGTGGCCCGTCATTGGCACGAAGGAGATAACCGCTATGAAAGATGCAGTTTTAACAAGCTCCTTAAATCGGGATTGAAAATCATCAATGCCAACAGCATAGATACTTACGTGGATGATGAATGTCTAATGAAAGAAAAGAGGATTCTCAAATGGC
>CAZBGF010000175.1:0-4569 GCA_964491255.1 uncultured Verrucomicrobiota bacterium | reverse complement strand
AATGTTATCGCGGTAGTTACTGCAGATGACTTAATGCTTACAGAAATTTATCGTCAATCTACGCCTGCTTGAGCGTCACCACGCCGGCTGGACCGGGATGAAATCAGGACCGCCAAAACTTACACCCGAGGCAATAGTCTCCCCGCCTACCGACTGAATGAACCAGTAGCCAGTTTCCTGTTGATAAACCGCTAAATCCGAGACGCCGTCATCATTGTAGTCACCCTGAACCGGCGTGAAACCCGTGCCGCCCCAGGTCGTACCCCAGGCAATTTTTAATTGATCGGTTTCTGACCAAATAAACCATTGCCCAGTGGATTCGTAATATACGGCAAAATCTGAGATGCCGTCTCCGTCGTAATCACCGGATACCGGAGTATAACCTTGTCCGCCCCATATCGTTCCAAAGGTGATATAAGATTCGGGAGCAGATAGAATATACCAATTACCCATGGAGTTATGATACATTGCATAATCCGATGTTTTATCTCCGTTGTAATCGCCTGGCACTGCTGTAAACCCGGTTCCTGTCCAGCTTGTTCCCAGAACGATCGCATCACCAGTCAGGGTAATCACATACCAGTAACCTGACGCCTTACTGTACAACGCCAGATCAGCAATACCGTCTCCTGAATAATCACCGGCTACCGGAGTAAATCCGGCGCCGCCCCACGATCCGGCCCATAGTATCCATCCATTCTGAAGAGAATAAATATACCATTGTCCCAAATTTTCATGATACACCGCCGGATCAGCTATGCCATCGCCATCGTAATCTCCTGTAACAGGCATAAATCCTGATCCGCCCAAGGTTAATCCCCAGGCAACCTGGCCGTTCTGAATCGACCAGATATACCAGTTGCCGGTGGTTTCGTTATAAACCGCCAGGTCAGACGCTCCATCTCCATCGTAGTCATTATCCACTCCAACACCCTTTGTAATAACTCCCGAACTGACACCCCGCGCAACTGTTGCGCTGAGAAGGGATGAATGATAAGTCTGCGCATGTTGGGATTGCACTTGAACGGTCATGTTTGATGCATAATTCTGGAGTTCCATGAATTCGTATTCATTATCGTTATTAACGTCAACTGACGAGACAGAACAGGCTCGAATCAGATATTTCGTGTACAGGCTGTAATAATCACTGGTCCAGCTGACTTCATCCGAATCACTGGATGTCATGAACGCGATATTCTGTCCAAGAGCCTTTGGAATAGCCAGTCCCTGGCTCTTCAATTGTGCCTGTTTGATCCTGTAGAATTCGGACATGACCTGCTCGGCAAAAGGCCATTCCGGCATGAGCGCATTCTTAAAAAGCCCGGCAGAGTAACAGGCATCAACAACAACAATGACAGTGGCATCAGCATGGAAAAGCGTCAGATCAGAAGCAAGATCCGATGCCGTGTAACTGGCATCATATGCGCAGAGAAACGTATTGGTGCCCGTTTTCCCGCCATGGCTTGACTGATAATAAACCACAAGATCACCGGCGCCGCTGGAAGAAGCCAGTGAATTCAAGGTACTGCGAATTGTACTTTTAGTAGCCTGAACATCCGTCAAAGTCGTAATGTTCGCCGATACCCACCTATTGGACGGATCGTCCAGCAAAACTGTATCACGCATTCCAATCGCATCGTTCGTGCAGGTGTTCAGAGCAGGGTAACCATACGACAATGAATAATTGTCAATCCCGACCATAAGCGCCCGGCGGTCAACACCCTGATCAGCTGATCCGAAATACCCGGTATCATTGGTGCTGAAGTCGCTGGTGCCGTAATCGTTTCGAGATTCAACCTTATAATAATAAATCACACTCGCGGTAACATTATAGTCGTCATAAGTTATGTATGAATAGTTTGTGCAGAGCTGGCTGTAGTCATTCGTGCCGTAACTGCGCCAGAGATTGTAGCCGACTGCGCCAGCAGCTAAATCCCAGGTTATATTGATGTGATCTTCATAAGAGCCGTCGGTGGCCGAAATGCCTGTGGGTACTGCAGGGAAGTTGCTGGTACTGGGTCCGCTGAGCAGGCTTAATGACAGGGTATAGCTGACATTGTATCGGTCTTCTGCATCCTTACAGATAACAGTGAATGTTCCGTTGGTGGTAGTCGTGTTCGTTATGATCGCTTCCTGCTGAAATGTGTCCGTGCCTGTTTCAAGAAGCGTTCCGGAAGGATTGTATAATTCCATAACAGGATTGATTGATGTATCAACTTCGGTCATGGTGAGTTTTACTACATCGCCTGTGACAACGGAAAAAAACGCTACATCCATATCGCCGGGCTGATTAATAGTTCCAGACAGGGTTTCTCCGGCAATAATCGTGCCGAGGTCAAGATCAGATGAGCCTAACTCGCCCGGAATTTGAACCATTGACACGGCATAGCTTCCCACGCTGTTCAGCTGGTCGTTGCAAACAACCGTATAAATACCCGTGCCCGTGAGATAGGCGCTGACTTCAGCACGGTATTCCGGCGGGAATGCATTGGTGACAAACACGCCGGTAGGATCATAAAGCTGAATATTAGGAACCAGGTGCGGTTCCTTCTGTCCCATGCGGATTATGACAGTGCAGTTATTGGAAACCGCAAACGTTGCCGCATCCAAATCGGCGCCGACATTGATTGTGCCTTCAAGCGATTCACCACTCTGAATGGTTCCCACGTCAGTATCATCATAGGAAAGCGGATAGCCTGGCATCCTGAGGAATGATACACTATATGCGAATTCATTGGAAATAGCACTCAAGACCGCCGGCAGACTACAGGATAACCGATACCATCCACGGTTGGTCACTGTCGATGAAATGTCGTTAGCAACCACATTCGTGTTGCCCGTGCTGGAAGTTATCAGATTGGTTATTGACGGGGTGGGAATGGTTTCCACATAGTAGAGATAGATATCCGGCACTACATTCATATACATCGAATCCGCGTTGGCAACCCGCACAAGCACGGTGTCATTGGATTCAGCAAAGAAAAAATAAGGGACTGTATTGGCGCCTGCGTTTGTCGAAAGAGACCCGCTGTAATATTGACCGGATTCAATGTCGGCTTGACCGGATGCCATGAACGGCATTACAAACAACATTGCCGATAAAAGATTAATCGCAAATAAATTAAATATTCCGATGCTTTTCATATAGAACTTTATTATCAATTGTGATTTACTCGATTATCAATCCGTGGCTATAACTTAATGTTGAATGCATAAACGCCGTTCACTGACGATTCACTTATGTTAAATATTGCCAAAATTTCATTCAAAGGTCAAGATTTTATTCTTTTTTTGAGAGGATAAACAGTATAATCAAAGTCTTAAATTCGTTTCATCAACTGAACAGGGTAATTACTATCTTACAGCTATGAGAATGCCTTATCATATTGTTATTTCTCTTGTTATCAGCGGCATAGTCTATTTGTTACTGCGCTCGATAGCCGGGGCACTGGCCTGTTTTATAGCCGGCGTGTTCATTGATCTTGATCATCTTTTTGACTATTTCCTGAATATTGGACCGCCCGTGCGTGTTAAACATTTTTTCTGGACATTTAAATATGATGTGTTAAACAATATTATTGTTTTTTTCCATGCGTGGGAATGGGTATTGATTATGTTCGTGATTCTCTGGCTCATTGATTGGAACCCCGTGGCTGTGGGTCTTTTCTTCGGAGTTTGTAGTCATCTCCTGCTGGATGAAATTTTCAATGACCATCAGCCATTAGCATATTTCTTAACATACCGAGTGTTTCACCGATTCTCGGCCAGACACTTTTATAGTAAGCACGAATATGAAAAACGGCTGAAGAACACAAAGAAAACCGGTGTAACGGAATATGATCGTACTGAAAACAATAGAAACACTTGAATGTTTTTGCAAATTCAAATATAGTGTATAACATATGTAAATTGTTTTCTCTTTCAAACTAAAGGATACGGGGCAATGCGAATACTTCGAATTTATATAGCTGTTGTTGCATGCTTGTTGCTTTATTTGACTTCCAATGCTCAAGTACGTGTTGTCAAAAGTATGAGCGGTATATCTTTGCTTGATTTGTCAGGATTCAAGAGCCTGTCACCTGGTGCTCCATCAGTATTCCGCCGCACTCTGGAAACAGACCTTATCCGTTCCGGCTGGTTCAACCTGATTAAGCTGGGTCGCGCCGAATACACGATTACAGGCACCTCAGAACAGGATGGATCGCATGTGCTGGTCAAGTGCGAGGTCTATCATATTCCCACAAAAAAAAGATATCTGGGAAAAACATATAAAATTTCTGCCGATGAAGCCTCTAAACTGGCTCACCGCGTGGCCGATGATATTGTTTTGGCTTTGACAGGTCAGCCGGGTATGGCCTCAACCCGCATTGTGATGGTGGGTACGCGCACCGGGGAAAAGGAATTATATGCGTGTGATGCTGATGGACAGAATCTTCGGCAATTGACAAGCGATCGAACAATCAGTGCTGCCCCGAAATGGGGACCGAACGGTCAGAAACTGGTGTACACCTCTTATCGTTCCCATTTTCCGGATGTGTATCTCATTAATGTCAAGACCGGGCGTCGTAC
>CAZBGF010000174.1:0-4611 GCA_964491255.1 uncultured Verrucomicrobiota bacterium | reverse complement strand
ATAGAGTGTGTGGGTGACAACTGGCCTGACTGGAAGATTGCTATCTCGAGATTTTATGTCAACTCACGCTCCAAACTATAGAATTGGCCGTCGTAACCGTCTGAGTTTTCAAGTATTATAATATTTTCGGGAACATGGGAACAAAAGTATAATGTCCGGCCGGTGTTGCTTGAATCCTTCGTGCAAAAAAATCTATTTGCCGGCACTTGCTATAAAGCTGCCAATTGGATCAATGTCGGACAAACCAAGGGCCGTGGAAAACTTGGACCACCTGGTAAAATAAGTGTTCCCATCAAAGATATCTGGGTGTATCCTCTTGTTAAGGAATTTAGAGTTTTGTTGAAAAATTGACTCAGGAAGGGGTAAGCCGAATATTTACCCTTTTAATACCATATTTATTTAATAATCCACTGGTTACGTCACTTCGTAGCTTATTTGCACGAGATCGCTTTATGAAATAAACCATTTACGTAATAATTACTAAAACACCTGGCTATCACTTAACGGAGGCGTTGGGATAACTACTTTCAACTATGTGGATGTGGCGGTAACTGTTTGACATTGTGACTTTATTTGGGAGGGAGATGCGGTGGAAGTCAACAACAAAATCGGGCATTTTTCAAATCGTTGGGTTCCCTTTGGTCAAATTGCCCCTTCGATATGTCTGTAATTAAAAACATGACGCCACCCTAATGACTGCTGTCTCGGACCAGACTGATGAATGCCATAGAATCCGGAACAGGCGGATTAGGAGTTGGCAAAAACACGCTGATTGCGTGGCCAACATTGATCAAATCTCCTTTAAGGCGACTTCCATCGGCCCATTTTTTTAGCTTCTTGCGATTCTTGCCAATAAGGGCCCACCGCACAGTTTGATCCTTCAGTTTTTCCGCATACCCCATATAATCATTTACCGCATCAATAGGCACGGCGACAATATTTTGTCTGGAAGTAAAGTTAAGGTAGTATACATGCCAGTAGCCGCCCACAACCGCCTGAATATCGTTTTGCCGAAGAACCTCAAGCAATATCCTATCATCAATCATAGCTGCTTGTTGGGCTTTCCGTTCGAGATGGGCCAAAACTGGATAATTAGATATTGCATTCAGTGAAACGATGATAACCGCAATGATTATAACGGCGAACCGGCTCACAGATAGCAAGGTCCCTAGGCCTATTGTCCAGGCCATTACGAATGCCAGGTAAATCGGGGCAATATACCGAACTGTCCATCCTCGCACGGCACCCGCCCCAGAAAATGAATATAACAACAGGACTGCAACAATTATGAATCCACTCAAGATACTCAGCGAAAAACAATTCGAGCTGAACACCGTACACGAATCGTGGCGATTGAATATTTGTTTTAAAAACAATACAAAAAAAAGTAGCAAAGAAATGAAATAAAGACTCGCCTGTAATCCCTGTCTGGAGAAAACTAATAGTTGGTCAGCAGTTTGGCCAAAAAGGAGAATCGGAAGATTGTAGTCGAAGCAATATTGAAAATTATTCCAAACCTGCTCCAAACTCGTCGAAGGACGTAGCGCCTGCTCGCCAAGCACCGAGGAAACCCCCGCATTAAAGACAAACAGTAACCACGGAGAAAAACTAGCCAGGCATCCGGTTAAAGCCACCCCCGCTTTGATGTCAATTTTCACCCGTTTTACAAAGAGTAACCACACCCACTGGGGTAAAAAAATCATCAGCGTCTGAAATGAAGTCCACAGTCCGAGACCGATGCACAGCCCGTAGAAGAAAGCCACCGTTATATTAGCGCCTTTTTTTCCAAAAAGATTCCCAAGCCATAGGGCCCCGGCACAATACATAAGGATTTCTCCATAAGCCCAAGGAGGATATACTACCAAAAGAAACTGCGTCGGTGGAAATATAATGAATATTACCGCCAGTAGGGCGAGACGTTTGCCGAGCATCTCACGAAAAAAAAGATACATGAAAATGTTAAACAGACAGCCATAAAGAACCGGCGGAATAGCGAGAGCCAACCGCGAAATACCCATCAATTTAAACAGGCCGGCGGTAAGGTAACAACTTTGCGCGCCGAGGCGGGCACCGCCCGGGAAAAAAACTGGCATTTTTCCATCCAGAACTTCCATGGCGCCCAGGCCTACCAGTACGCTATCCGATTCTGCGGGAAATTTGTGAAGCGGTAAAATCAGGGCAAGACGCAGAATGAGCCCCACCAACAAAAACCCCAATGCTCCCAGAGTCCATAAACTCAGCAAGCCCCGCGACAGAAAAAGATACAGATAGCTGAAGCTTGTGGGAATCAAACTCATCTTCGATTTCCCAATTGTTCGAAAGGTAAAGCGAATCGACGCCTCTTCAATACGGGCACCCCGGGCCAAAGCCACCATGAGAATTTCCGGCAGACAGGCAAACCCGTTATTCTCGAACTTCAGACTGTGCAACAAGTTTCGTCGGTAAATGCGAAAACCTGATGTACGGTCTTGAATCGCGTCTTTTGTTAAACGTTGCATCCAGTTGTTTATACTATCGCTCAGAATTGTTTTCCAACGCGGTACGCCTTCTACCCTGCTGCCTTTCTTTTTTCGGGAACCGACCAATATGTCTACATCGCCTTTTCCGAAAGTTGCCATCAGCGCCGGAATTTCTTCAGGCTGGTGATTCAGGTCGGCATCCATGGTAACAACTGCATCCACGTCATCCGGAACAGCGGCAAAACCCCTTCGAAAAGCAGCGCCCAGCCCCGCGCGCTTCCTTTGATAAAGCACCCGAATCTCGGGGTTGTCAGCAGCAAGATTTTCGACAATCTCCTTTGTCCCGTCCTCTCCCTCGATTACATAAATGAGCGACCATGAATAACCCGCCATGGAAGACAAAGCACCCACGATCCTTTCTGTCAAGGGCAATATGTTTTCTTTTTCGTTATATGCGGCGATAACCACGCAAATTTTCATAATCCACCTTTCACAAATCCAGTTTTCGCCCGACGACAACCATATGGATAAAAGCTGTGCGCCATGAAAAATCAACAGACAGAGGCGTTAAACCGGAAGCGCGAAGCATGTTTCTTACCTGTGTCTTGGAGTTTAGAAGAGAGATTTCGTCAGGAAAAAATCGGTATTTACTTCCAGACAGTAGGCCCTTGGCCCACTCGATAGGCGCCAGAACCCAGCGAGAAAGGTTTAAAGCGGTAGGCCAGAAGAGGATAACGGTTCCCCCTTTTTTGAGCACGCGGTTGAAGTCATCTAACAATATCGATAGATTTTGTTCTGAAAAATGCTCCATAACGCCAAGGTTCCACAAACCGTCAATAGACCTTGAAAGAATTGGCAATAAGAGAAGATCCCCGCAAAGCAGACCGCCCATGGTCCCTGCCTTGCGGGCCGCATCCAGCGCCACCAGCGAAAAATCCAAACCGACCAGAAGACGTCCTCGGGACGAGATAGTCGCTGAGGATTCGGCAACCCCGCATCCCATTTCCACAAAGACGCCCTGGCTGGAAAAATATTTTTGGGCGTAAAAACGCACTGCAGGTTGAAAAATAAACCGACGAACAAAACTGGCCATTACGCCGAACAACGGACCTTTCAGCTTTAGCCGACTCCAGTGTTTATCCCAACTGGTTATTTGATCCATCGCAGAAATGAAAAAGACTCCATTAATTAATTCATTAAACCACCAGCTCCGCTGGTGCGACCCTAATAGGCTTTGTCAGTCAGGCGTGATAAAACCTTCTTCCCGAGGGCTCCGAAAGGGCAGGTCGGGAAGGAGGTTTGTATGAGAGATTATCAAAGTTTAGCACATGTACGATGGGAATGTAAGTATCATAATTGTTTGGGTACCCAAATACCGACGAAAGAGGCTTTATGATACACATTAAAGACCATAAACAGAAGGATCTTTTCGATCCATGGCGTTTTCTAAGCCCCAAACGTCGAGAACTACTGGATCAGTCCTGGGCCGGTCTATTTAAAAATCCTTTTCACTGCTGAGTCCCCGATTCAACTACTTGATCTTCGTGCGTCCATCACTCAGTGAACAGTCACCCATCCATGTTAGCCCCTCAGATCTTCTTCAGCTTTCACACCATAAAGTATCTACGCAATATTTGTGCCTGGAAATGGCGTACCGGGTCAAACAACGGGTGTTCAGGGGTTGATTTGAGCAAGATGGGGGATGATTTTATCGGGGACATTAGTTTCTTGGAGATATTTGAGGAGAGTGCGGACGCGCTTTTGTAGTGCGGTATCGCGATTGCTTCTGACAAGCGGGCTTGCTTGATCGAACGTCTAATGAGACTGTATGTACTATATAATCAACTACTAAGGCATACAGTCTCATATTTGCCGCCAAAAGTCAACCTTTTCAACCCAAAAAGTCCGTTTTTGACAGGGATTTCCTTGCAAAATGAGACGGTATGTTCTTTCGTAAGATACGATTATAGAGGAAAGTCAAGGGGTTACCACAATATACCCGTTATTTGACACGGTAGGAAATGGCCTGGTATTGGTTAATAATATCGACATGTTATCTAACCCTCAAACGGATCATGGAATGAATGGTGCCCATTCTTGACCCAGCCCAACAGGTTACACTATCGGTCTTATGTGAGATCGTGACCTGTTT
>CAZBGF010000173.1:0-4638 GCA_964491255.1 uncultured Verrucomicrobiota bacterium | reverse complement strand
ATCTCTTTTGTTTTTTGCATTCTTAAGTTTCAAGACCTTTTCGAACAGGGTCTAATTACTCAGGTATTCAGTAGTCAGTTGCGTAAGCCCGACGAAGAGAGGGCAAAGTCGGGTCAGTTATTTCCGGAACTCTCCGACACGCCCTTGCGGCAAGAGACTGCCGCCGCTACACTCTTATATTCACATACTCCCACACTCCGATGCTCCCATACTCCGTTACCTCTTCTACTCATCCACCTCTCCGGCGGAAGATGGAACAGCGTTCGTTGTCTGTTCTTGAGCCGGATTGGATTTCATAAGTCTATGAAGCTTGAAAAGCCTTAATACATCCCGGCCACTGAGCAGAAGAATCGCGCATATAAGCAATCCCGCACAGATATTACTGAGCCACACGACAACTGATTGATGAAGAGGTTTTCGTGTAATAAGTTCCCAGAGCGAAAACATAATATGCCCGCCATCCAGTATCGGGATAGGCAATAGATTCAAAATGGCAAGATTTACGTTTAGAAAACACGTAAATGACAGGGCAATAATGACGCCTCGGCTCACGACATCCAGCAACATATAAATGATCATGATCGGACCGCCAAGCCCCTGGGCAGTAGCACGGGCTTCCTTTGGAGTCATCAACGAGCGCACTACTCGAAATATCATTGTCGCGTGATTCCTTAATTGAATGCCAGGCTTAATATGAACCACCTGATCATAGTCAACTGCCATAGGGTCAAACTGAATGCCGATCCGTGCTCTTCCAAGCGCCGGATCCAACAGTGGTGTAACCTGCAGTTTTAGTAATTCGCCATTCCGAACAACCCCAATGTCAACCTGATGGTTGATTTGGCTCGACACCAGCATGATTAAATGCTCAATACCCAATACTTTGATATTGTCAAATGTCTTGATCACGTCACCATAGCGGATACCGGACTGTGCTGCAGTGGAATCAAGTTCAACAGCTATAACCCTGCAAATGGTCACAGCCCTCAGACCTTTTACCATTCGAAATTCCAGGATGCTTTTTTCTGTCGGAACACAAATCGATCGAAGCCCTTCGGGTGTTTTGAGAGTAAAGTAAACCTCTCTGAATCGAGCGCATTCCTGAAGCATTTCGTTCCAATTATTTACGTTATATGCATTTACTGCGATGATTTCATCGCCTGTGCGAATTCCTTTCTGATAAGCAATGGAATTCGTTTCCACAAAACCGATCACTGAACAGCGTTCAGCCGGTGTTGATGGTTTACCCACCAGGAAAACAATCCAGGCTATCAACAGAGCAAGGATAATATTTCCCGATGCACCTGCAGCAGCAACAATGATTTTTTTCCATGGCGCAACGGGTTGTATATGCTTATGCGATGAATCGGAAGACTGAATATCTTTGCTGTGAGATGATTTTTGTGATTCATTGTCATTACCACTCGGATCCATCTGTGGCAGTGCCACATAACCGCCGACGGGAATAACGCAGACTTTGTAGAGCACGCCCTTGATTTTCTTTTTCCAGACAGCAGGTCCGAATCCAATGGAAAACACATCAATCACCATGCCGAACCATCGCGCGGCGAGAAAATGCCCAAGCTCATGAGCAAAAACGGTTATGCCAAACAGGAAAATAACAGCAACAATTTTGTAGATAAGATTAAACGTCATAGTGTTTTCCAATGATTCCTAATGTTTCTGAACGAGCCCATAGATCAGCATTTAAAATATCTTCCAGTTCAGGATCAATATTTAAAACGTGACGGCCTACGATTTTTTCCACAACCTGCCAGATTCCTGGAAATGATAATTTGCCATTCAGAAATGCCTGTACTGCTATCTCGTTGGCCGCATTCAAAACAGCCGGCATGGTTCCACCCGCCATAGCGGCTGTCCGAGCCAGAAGCAGGCATGGGAAACGATTCTCATCTGGTTGTGTAAAATGCAGAGCCCCAACTTCAGCAAGGTCAAGAGATGGCAACATACCGTCAACCCGTTCAGGATAAGTCAGGGCATATTGAATGGCAAATCGCATATCCGAAATGCTGAGTTGAGCGAGCATACTGCCATCCACAAATTCAACCATAGAATGGATAATGCTCTCCGGATGAATAAGCACATCAATCCGGTCCAGAGAAACATCAAACAGCCAATGTGCCTCCATTAATTCCAGCCCTTTATTCATCATAGTAGCCGAATCAATAGTCACTTTTCGCCCCATATTCCATCGGGGATGTTTCAGCGCCTCGGCCACGGTAACTTTTTCAAAATCAATATTCGGTTTATCAACAAACGGACCACCCGATGCTGTCAGAATGATTTTTCGGATATGATGAGCCGGCCTGCCGTCCAGACACTGGAAAATAGCGCTGTGCTCGCTGTCCACCGGAAACAGGTTGGCGCCGGATTCGGAGCACGTTTTGAGAACTTTACTGCCTGCAACTACCATAACTTCCTTGGTAGCCAAAGCCACATCGGTTCCCTTCTTCAGCGCCGATAGAACAGGCTTGAGTCCGGCAATGCCCACAACAGCCGTGAATACCATATCAGCTTCATCCAACGCGGACAGCTCCTCCAGACTTTCCGGGCCGGAGAGCACATGAATATCCTTTGGCGCCATATCCCGACACCGTCGGGCCGATTCCTGGTCAGCCACAGCCACCCGCTTAACGTGAAATTTCTCGGCCTGTTCAAGCACCCGCTCGACTTGACGCTGAACAGCCAGACCAATCACCTGAAACCTGTCGGGAAAGGCTTCCACCACGCGTAAGGTGTTTTCTCCAATGGATCCTGTACTGCCGAGAATCACCAGTTTTTTCACATTTGTTCCAAAATCTTTTTTCATCAGATGTTACTCTTCAGGCACAAAACAGATAAACCACGTTCAAGCGTGGGCAAAATGGAATATAGAAAAATTTTCCGCTGTGGCACACGATGTGTGAAAATGGTTCTTAATCCAATTCTCCCACAGTAGCAACCTGTCTATATTTAACATTCTCAAACTCATTAAAATGAGCATGCCCGCATTTTATTTTTTTTTCTTCACTCGTTTTTAATTCCTGCCCAGCCGATTTGGTTTCGGCGACAAAATAAACCGTTTTTTCGTTCTTCTTAATCAAAGCCCAGTCAGGGTTATAGCTCCCTATTGGTGTTTTAATTTTAAACCAGAAGGGAAGTTTGAAATAAAATTTAATGTCATCTCTGCTTTCACATTCTTTGGCAAAATTATATTCAACATTGGAGTCAAGCGGAACAAGATTGCTGTAAATTGTTTTATTCTTTTTGTTTATTTTAAACGTCAACTCATTGACATGTATTTCATAGTCTTCAAACAATCTCATTTCATATTCTTTTGAACCTATTTTTTCGTATTTAATACCCTCGATCATTAACTCCGTAAGAACATTTTTTATTGAGATAACGGTATTATCAAGAAAAAACTGAGGATTAATCAATACTTCGCTGATTCTTCCTGATTTTTTAAGAATTCGCAGAATTGTAGATCGTGTAAGCTCCGTTCTTTCCTGTATATAAAACAGCACATCAGGGATTCTGAATACGCCATCAAGTGATGTCTTATAAGAGGCTCTTGTTTCCATAACAATACCGGCTTCATCAAATTCAATTGCTGTTTTTGTTGTTTTTATAATTGTTTTTCCGGTAGCAGGCATTTGATTAACGGCTTTCGCTGCTTTCTTAATAAGGTCGGCGGTATCGTATTCTACCCGATAGGTGGTTTGATATTTTATTTTATCCCATATATCCCTGAATTTATCATCCAGTTCAAAACCTTTTCTGTATTTAACCGTTGCCCTTTTCTGTTTATTTTTGAGCCTGCCTTTAAAAGATACTCCGCAATCTTCTTCTATTTCCATCTGCAACTGTTTAGCAAAATCTTCATACGATTCATTGGCGACAACCGTTAATCGGTTAATATTGGTATCCTGTATCCGTATTCCTTCCTGATTTACTGAAAGCCTTAATCCTCTACCTATTTCCTGTCTCTTTTTAAGTTCCGATTGCGTTTCATTTAATGTACATATCTGAAAAACATTGGGATTGTCCCAGCCCTCGCGCAAGGCCGAATGGCTGAAAATAAACCGCAAGGGTTCGTTAATGTCCAAAAGCTTTTCTTTGTTTTTCATTATCAGCTTAAAGGTATCGTCATCAGCTTGTGTGTTCCCTTTTGTATCTTTCCATTTGCCTTTTTTATCAGCAGCAAAATAACCGTTATGGACTTCTTCCGCGTTAAACGGAATTAAACCTTTGTACGCTGATTTGGATGATATGTCCTTATATACTCCCTCAAACCATTTGGCGAATTTGCCTTTAACCGTATTACCGTCCGAATCATAATCACGGTAATTGGCTACACGGTCTACAAAGAAAAGAGAAAGAACCTTTATACCTTTGCTTTTAAGCTTTCTTTCTTTTAAAAAATGTTCTTCAATTGTTTTGCGAACCTGAACCTTCATGACCTCATCGGAAAGTCCGCCGAACGTATCACCTACAAAAACGATTTCACCGTTTGAAAGCTCGATTAGATTTTCAGAAACATCAATGTCGTTGATAATGTAGCCGTTTTTATAAACCTCTCTTTTATTGGATAAATCGTATGAATCATCGCCAATCTTTGCGGCAACGGATTTCCTT
>CAZBGF010000172.1:0-4686 GCA_964491255.1 uncultured Verrucomicrobiota bacterium | reverse complement strand
TTGGAGTACAAGCTTCAGCTTGTTTCTCCGAGAAGCGTACGTGGTTCACTGACTACTTGGCCGATCAGCAACCCCGAATGTTAGGGGTTTTCCTTTAAGACATAAACTTAACATTGTTACCTTGACTTGAACCATGCCCGATATTGCGGTTATTGGAAAGAAAATTGAATATGAAACCGAACAAGTTGTTTAATCGAGTGGCAATTATAGGATTGGGTCTCATGGGCGGATCGCTGGGGCTGGCGATTAAACGTCGGCAGATGGCAAATACGGTGGCAGGTTTTGCGCGTCGCGCGGAAACACGGCGCAATGCGTTTGATAAAGGTGTTGTCGACGAGGTGTATGAACAGCCGGAACATGCTGTGCAAGATGCTGATCTGGTCGTGTTCTGTACGCCGGTCGGAGCTATTGTTGAACTTATGAAGATTTGCATTCCCTACTTTTCCAAACACAGCGTGGTGACTGATGTCGGGAGCAGTAAAGCGAAAATTGTTTCCAGTGTCGAAACGCTTTTCAAGGGAGATATGGTCAGATATGTAGGAAGTCATCCAATCGCAGGTTCGGAGAAACGTGGTCTTGAGTCGGCTATGCCGGAATTGTATGAACATGCTGTTGTTGTGGTAACGCCGACTCCGCGGACGGATAAGGACGCGTTTAATCGTGTTAAGACGTTTTGGACTGGGCTAAACTGCAGGGTGCTTGATGTCTGTCCGGAAGAACACGACTGGCTGATTGCTCGAACGAGTCATGTTCCGCATCTTGTGGCTGCCATGTTGGCTTCGAACGTTGGCAGGGACAGTGTTGATCAAGCCAGAGACTTTTGCGGATCCGGATTTTTAGATACAACCCGTATTGCGGACGGTGCTCCGGAACTTTGGCGAAATATTCTCGAAAGCAATCAACCAGCAGTGGCGCGTGAGCTCAAGATGTTTCAACAACAGTTGAACCGTGTGATGAAATTGGTTGAGACGCGTGATTTCGCCGGGTTACGGTGTTTTTTGGAAGAAAGCCGGCTTATGCGTCTGAAACTTCAGGGAAAGCATGTATGAGCGTGAAGCGTTGGACGGGATACGCATGAAAGAAAAATCGAAGATGCAGGAATGTGATTCTATTATAGTTTATCCCTGTTCAGAACTTTCAGGGAGTGTCCGGGCGCCGGGTGACAAGAGCATTTCTCATCGGGTCGCAATTCTGTCAGCATTGGCTTCCGGGACGTCTAATATTCAAGGTTTTCTTCATAGCGAAGATTGTCTGAATACGGTTAAAGCACTTGAAATGTTAGGGGCAGAAGTTGTTTTTAAGGGTGATGATTTGGCTGTTGTCGGTACGGGTGGAGAATGGCTTCAACCCGATCATGCTTTGTATCTAGGTAATTCAGGAACAGGCATGCGGCTGTTGACAGGGCTTTTAGCCGGGTCTTCTCTAACCATTAAACTGACGGGCGATCATTCGCTTTGTTCACGTCCGATGAAACGGATTCAAGTGCCGCTAGATTGCATGGGAGCGAGCGTTGAATTTCTTGGGGAAGATGGATGCGCGCCGATCCGGATTAGGGGTGGTCAACTTCATGGTATTGACTATCATATGCCGGTTGCATCGGCTCAGGTAAAGTCCTGTATTCTTCTTGCCGGTCTTTTTTCTAAAGGCATAACCAGAGTTCATGAGCTTCTTCCAACGCGGGATCATACCGAACGGCTGTTTCGGATGATGGGTATTCCGGTGACTGTTGATGGAATGGAAATTACGTTGAATGGTTTTGGTGAAAAGGGGCCTGAGTTGTCAGGGAGATCATGGGTTATACCCGGTGATTTTTCATCGGCAGCGTTCTGGTTGTTGGCTGCTTCGGCCATGAATGGCGCGTGTGTAACGGTTCATGGAGTAGGATTAAATCCGCGGAGAACAGCTCTGCTGGATGTCTTAAGAAGAATGGGGGCGGTCATTGATGTTAAGCCGGATTTCGATTCCATGTCTGTGTCGAGGTTCCCTTCCAGGGCGGGTCTTAAACAGATAGAATGGCAGGTAGATTATGATACTGATTTGAGTTTTGAGCCGTATGGTGATATACAAGTTCAGGGAAGAAAATTATACGGAACGGAGGTCGGTGGAAAAGAGATTCCTAATCTTATTGATGAATGTCCGCTGGTGGCGGTGGCTGGCGCTCTTGCTGAAGGAACCACTGTTATTCGTGATGCTCGCGAATTACGGGTGAAAGAATCAGATCGTATTGCCAGCATGGCCAATAATCTGCGGTTGATGGGAGTCGCGCTGAAGGAGCAGGATGACGGGCTGGTGATTCACGGTGGTGCGCCTATCAGGGGGAATACTCGAGTGGACAGCTATGGAGACCACCGGATTGCCATGGCTATGGCGATTCTGGCTCTGTATGCTGACGGGCCGGTTTCGATTGAACATGTTGCTTGTGTACAGACGTCTTATCCTGATTTCTGGAACCATTTAAAAAGCTTGGGGGTTAATGTTGAGTTTAATTGTAGCCATTGATGGGCCTTCTGCATCCGGCAAATCCACAGTGAGCCGGAAAGTCGCTGCGTTGTTGGATTATATTTATGTGGATTCAGGTTCGTTATATCGTGGATTAACCTGGAAAGTTATTCAGGAACAAGTTTCAAGCAGGGATCAGGATGCCGTGGTCTGTGTTATGGAAAACATGCGCATGGTTTTTTTTCTTGATGCAGGCGCAGTCCGTTTCACAATCGATGGGGAGAAGCCCGGCATAGAGCTTCGTTCTGAACAAGTGCTGGAAAATGTCAGTGCTGTTGCCGCTATGCCGCCCGTAAGAATCTGGATAGTCAGACAATTGCGTGAAATGAAACGGTTTGGCAATCTGGTCATGGAGGGAAGAGATATTGGAACCGTGGTGTTTCCGGCAACACCGTATAAGTTTTATCTGGACGCGGATTCTGAGGAGCGGGTTCGGCGCCGGCATCGTGAGCTTATGGAGCGTAAGGTTGAGTCTGAAATAGGCGATGTAAGACATTCCCTTTTACGTCGGGATGCCATTGATAAAGGACGGCAAACAGCACCTCTGAAAAAGGCGCCTGGCGCTCATGTAATCGAAACGACATCTATGAGTGTTAACGACGTGGCCAATCATATTGTTAATGCAGTCTTGACGCGGAAAAGGAATGTCAGAACAGTAGTTAGAGAGAAAGCGCCGCTTTTATTTAAGTGCTCCCGGTGCATTGTTAAAATATGTCTGAAAATATGTTTCCGCTATAGATCTTGTGGATTGGATCAGGTTCCACAGGATGGAGGATGTCTTATCGCGTCGAATCATGCCAGTCATCTCGATCCTTTGATTATTTGCTGTAGCGTAATGCATCGTTATATCCGGTTCATGGCTAGAAATACGCTTTTTAAAAACAGGTTGTTTTTATGGTGGTCGAAGAATGTGGGGATTGTGACGGTTGACAGAGGAAGAGGAGATGTTGCAGCGCTGAAGGCCGCTATTGCTATATTAAAATCAGGTGGAGTGGTCTGCGTGTTTCCGGAGGGGACAAGAACCCGGGACGGTCGGTTACAAGAAGCAAAGGGAGGCGTTGGTTTTTTGATGGCAAAGGCAGGTGTTCCTGTTGTTCCTGTTTATATAGATGGTACATTTGAGGCTTTTCCAAAGGGCGCGAAAAGGATCAAGTCGCATAAAGTCATGGTTTCGTATGGCAAGCCGATTTTTCCTTCTGAACTTGATCGGTTCGGGAAAGGCAAAGACGCGTATAAAAAAATAGCTGATTTGTTAATGGCGCGCATTGCCGAACTGCAACTGTAAATACTCAGTGAACCACGTTTATCCAGTGGAGAGTAACCACAGATTTCACAGATATTAACGAAAAAATAATGTAGTTGTTCAGGTATTCAGCATTCTGACTCCTGAGTTACTTACGATAAAAGATAAAAAAAATGCTTGTGTCTACACTGGTTTTGCATAAATATGATAATCGTTTTTTAATTTGATGTATAGGAATTGCAAAATAGGGTAGGGAGAGGTGTCTCTACCGAGCTGTCTGATGAAAAGAGCGGATCATCCCGGCTGTCGTCGTGCCGAAGCGGCGCTATGCCGTGCCGCGAAGGCGGAAGGGTTCGCCCTACCGGATGGAAACGGATAAAGTTGCCCCCCGATTCTTATCGGGTGGGCCTGATTAATGTCCATCTGACTTGTTGTTTTAGTTTTTGGGAACAGGAAAGTATATACGAGTTTTTTTGCAGGAGTCGTTATGGTTGAAGCTCAGAAAAAGGGAAAAGAAGATATTATTCGGGTAGAAGCGGTTGTTGTCAAAGTGCTTCCGGCTACTATGTATCGGGTTAGGCTGGAAAACGGCTCTGAACTTCTCGCTCACATTTCCGGGAAAATGAGGAAACATTTCATTAAGATATCCACAGGGGATAAAGTAACCATGGAAATATCCCCATATGATCTTACCAAAGGACGTGTTGTGTTCCGGCACAGATAGATCTTATCCGACGCCGAACATTCGTGGCGAATGGTCATTCACGTGTCTCTTGCCTGTTAGTAGATATTCTCAAACCGCTTAATCTTCCCTGGCCGCAGGCCGGACAGGGTGGGACCGCCCTGCGGCCAGGGAGAGCACGAAGAAGATATGGTAATTGTGATCCTTATAAAGCTCACGCAAAGGCGCAGAGACGCAAAGATCAAGACAGGATAAGCAGACA
>CAZBGF010000171.1:0-4687 GCA_964491255.1 uncultured Verrucomicrobiota bacterium | reverse complement strand
CGATTTTATCGTTTTGATGACACAGGATGCTGTGCCGAAGAATAATGCCTGGCTGATTTCGTTGTTGGCTCCATTTTCGGACGCCAAAGTCGCGGCTGTATATTCCCGCCACATTCCACGACACGACGCGCCACCAACGGAGCGCTTTTTTCTGAAATACCATTTCCCCCCCGGAGAACCAGCTCGCCGTGTCAAAAACGGTAATCAGCCTCTGAGGTTTAAAGACGTGTTCTTTTCCAATGTGAGTTCAGCTATTCGTCGTTCTATAATTCTTCAATATCCCTTCGATGAAAATCTTATCATGAGTGAAGACCAGCAATTCGCACGCGAGT
The DNA here is from genome assembly GCA_964491255.1 of uncultured Verrucomicrobiota bacterium. Lineage (GTDB taxonomy): Bacteria > Verrucomicrobiota > Kiritimatiellia > JAAZAB01 > JAAZAB01 > CAZBGF01. The sequence goes on along the minus strand of CAZBGF010000171.1, from coordinate 4,355 downwards.
TGCTCAATGCCGGCTATGCTGTGGTTTATCAACCGGAATCAATGGTTATCCATTCTCACTGCTACACGCTGAAAATAGCATTCAAGCGCTATTTTGACAGTGTCTATTCCTTAACGGTTGTTTTCCCTGATCATGGCATCAGTACCAGCGCGAACATCGGATTTCGATATTTAGTCAAGGAAACGAAATATATTCTTTTGCACCATCCTTTTTACATTCCCTATTACTGTCTCTATACGCTTGCCAAAGCATTCGGCGCTTTGGCTGGTCATTTTGCTGAAAAAATGCCGAGAAGCCTGTTGGAAAAACTCAGTTTGCACAGCTATCACTGGAAAGATTCAAACGATACTGAAAAACATCGGGAATAGGACGATGATGAAGTGATTAACGCCTGTTCGAAAAGGTTTTGAAACTCAAAAAAACATATAACTACTCAGGCACAAAGTGACAAAGGCACACAGGCACAAAGTTTCAGGGATAATATCCAAATACCGGAACAGCCTGCCCGTGGGACCGCCCTGCCAGCCGCTTGCGAGTGAAAGCGAGTGATGCGGCGGCCAGGGAATTAACAAAATGGACAGAATAATATTGGAGAAAAGTTAAAAATCAGCATTTTCGCTTCCTACTTCCACACTCCGTTACCTTTTCTTGCCTGCTTTGCTCCGCTTGCAGGTAGTTGCTGTTTTTCAACTTATAACCGGATACGGCTGATCTGATTATAGCCTTTGCCCGTTTGCGGAATTTTTGTTATTATACTTTTATAACTATAAGTCACATGGAATGAATACCTTGTCTATTCAAAACTGCTATAATAAACAAGAAAACATCAGATCAGAAAAGATTTTAACCACGGATGAACACGGATATATAAGAAATGCGGAATTGAGAATTCAGTATCTGTGTTTATCAGTGTCCATCTGTGGTTCGTTTTTGGGTTGCGGGCAAAGCCCGCGTTAGGAAAAAGAATTGATAATGACGGAACAACAGGATATTTCACAATCCGTTCCATTTCCTGAAACTGCGGATATCGAAACTTCTTCGGATGATTATGCTTCGCGTTTTGCAGGCGTGGTCGGGGAATGGATGCTGTATGTTCAGGAAACCATTGTCTTGAACCTGCTGAAGCGCAGTAATGCTGTAACGGTCCTTGATGTAGGAGGCGGGCATGGCCAGCTGGCGATTCCGTTGTGCCGCGATAAATATAAAGCGACAGTTCTTGGCAGTTCCATGGCATGCCGCAGTCGAATCGCGGAGCTTGTCCATTCCGGACAATGCCTGTTTCAAGTCGGCAATGTTATTGATCTGCCTTTTCAGGATCAGTCATTTGACAGTGTAATTTGTTTTCGTCTGCTTAGCCACTGCGGGCGCTGGCCGCAATTGATCCGCGAACTCTGCAGGGTTGCACGGCATTCGGTCATTCTGGATTATCCAGCCAGCCAGAGTTTTAACAAAATCGCGCCGTGTCTGTTTCGAGTTAAAAAAAAGTTGGAAGGCAATACCCGTACCTGGACATTGTTCAGGCATGACGAAGTCAACCGTGAATTTATGAAACACGGCTTTGTCCTGAACAGTCGGAATGGTCAGTTCTTTCTGCCTATGGTATTGCATCGCGCAATGAAGTGCCGCACATTATCATCTGCTCTTGAAGGGATGTGCAGATGCCTGGGCCTTTCGAAGCGATGGGGTTCACCCGTTATCATTGAAATGGTCAGAATAACTTGATCGTGCAGGAAATTGTATTTTTTGGACGCAGATGAACGCAGAGTAATAGTCCCGAATGTTCGGGGTGCGTATATCTTGCGGAAATCTGCGTCCTATTAATTTAAGACTTTACGAGATTTAGGAAGATTGGTTGATTTTAATAAAAGAAGAATCGCATGCTGGTTCTGAAACTCAAATTAAAGGAAATTATTTATTCTGGCGAAAATATTGGAGATGACTTCAATTTTCAGTTTAATGTACAAGGTAATGCAACACATTTAAGAAGCAGAATCTCTTGTGGAAAGCGTAAATCGTTCGCAAATGTTTTCTTTCAGAGATTTTTTTCAGAAAGTTCGGTTAGCCTTCCAATTCGGATTGATATCACCGAGGAAGATCCTGTGTTTAATGATACAGGATCGGGCTCATTTTATTTGAGAATGGAACTTGAGCCATCTACAACCCAAACATGTTCTTTCAATGTTGATATCATCGAAAGCGGGATGGCTGGAGGTAAAAAAGCAATATTTACGTTCAAAATGGAGGCGACCGTTGAGAACGTGATTAAGGTGGAGATAACCAGTATCACTACGGCAGAGGATAATGAACAGATTCGACGTGCTTTCAATTTCCCCAATCCGTTCATAACCGAGGCGGATCCGATTGAGATCACGGGCGACATCATTCCGGACATAATGGCAACTGCAACATTATATGGGGTGGTAGTTCCGTCAAGCCACGGCATATTCAATCCATTGCAGCAACAAGGAACAGATGAGATCAAATCCGTATTCACCCCGGCGTCGCGGGATATCAACATTAATGCAAATGAGACAAAGCTTGGATATGGCCTGACGCAAGACCAAGCCTCCGGAAATGTGCCGGTTACTATAGTAGAACAACGTCTCATTCAGATGATATGGGCGGAGGCCAGGGGACGAACGCAACGGGAGCGCATTGGTGTCGGATGGGTTGCAAGGAATAGAATTGGTGACGCTGCGTTTCCGCCAACTCCTCGAAATCTGACTGGGGTTTTAACGCAGTCTGGACAATTTGCGGCTTCAACAGCAACTCGTGATACAGCCCCGGCCCAGGAGCGTGCCTGTTACGACCAAATCGTGGATGAATCCGGCCAAGTGCAGCAAGGGACTGCTGTAGACCCAACTCTTGGATCAACCGGATTTGTGACTCCGAGGAACAGTGATATCCCAAAGATACTGAATGTTTTCGATAGCGGAGCTACCGGCGATGCTCAGAAGCTTGACATTCGCAATCCCCGTTTTACTGATACGGAATATCAGGCGGTTTTACTTAACGAAAGAACAGAGTATGAAAACGCGTCTCAAACATCTACAGAATTTGATAATCCGTTCGTGTTTTTCAGGCGCAAGGCTCCGAATGATCCAACGGTTAAATTTAACACGGGGGGAAACTGATGCGGCATTTTTCACTATACGTATTCCTACTCGCCTTAGGCGGCGTTATGTTAAGTTCGGTTCAGTCTGCTCCGGTCGAAGACTTACAGCAGTTGATTGAAGGCCTTGCTGTGCAACAGACATATGCCGAACTGGACATGCAGGCCATGCGTATTGCAAAACGATTAGATCAATTAACAACATCAGCACTGGAAGGCAATAAGATGCTCTATTGGGCCAAGAAAGACCTTCGCGCGGTTTTGGCTAACGAAAGTCGGCTGGAGTTGGCGGAAGATGTCCATTTATTCAGAATTCCCAATAGCGATAGAATCTTGGTAGTATATAATCTACCTCTAACTGGTTCGTCTCGTAAAGTGGTGCTGCGAGTCTGGCGACCAGCAGGAGCGGAGTCAACTACTAACAAAGGATCTCTCGATCCTGTGGAAGATACTGAAAGTGAATTCAGTACAATATCAGAGTATTCTGTCCGCGATTTGTACTTGCTCACGAGAGACGATAAGGCATACGTTCTTCTTTTCGGTGAGACAGGCCACGGCCGCGGAAGGCGGGCTATCTCGATGTGGAACATAGATGAGAGGAAGTGTGTGTGGGTTAAAGAGCTCGCTTATGGCGAGCGGTGCAAGGTTCTCATTAGGCAGGACAAAATCGTGCTGGAGCTTGAAATAGAGGAGTTTGGTCGCGAAGCAAGAAGAAGAACCGAAGTCTTCGGTTGGAAGAACAATAAGTTTAGGCTCTTTTCTCAAACGTGTAAATAGATCCTATCCGGGCTTTATCGTTTATGGTTGACTGTATCAAAGCAAATGGTATATTAGTGATATGAGTCCAACGGTATTCAGGGAAAAAGGCTACAGATTCTATTTTTTCTCGTTAGAAGAAGATCGTATGCATGTTCACGTTGCAGGTTCAGATGGTGATGCAAAGTTTTGGCTGGAACCTGAGGTCGAATTGACAATGGCACATGACCTTACTAAACATCATGTAAATGAGATTCGTAAAATTATTGAGGAGCACATAGATGAACTCACAAACGCTTGGCGCGAACACCTCGGTTCTTGAGGTCACACATATTGATTCAAGGAGCTTTTGGCTTTTTCTTGATGGCAAAGAACATTATATCCCCTTTGACAAGTTCCCTTGGTTTGCCGAAGCGACAGTAAGGCAAATATCCCATGTCGAGCGACAAGGCGCTGATCACCTTCATTGGCCCGATCTTGACATCGA
>CAZBGF010000170.1:0-4747 GCA_964491255.1 uncultured Verrucomicrobiota bacterium | reverse complement strand
TCCGTCCTTTGCGATCTTTGCGCCTTTGCGAGAGTCAAATCTTACCGATTCGAACGTTTCGGCTAACCATTTGTTCAAAACGCACGCGTTTTGAAAAATATGGTTGAGCCGGTTGTTAGCCGATCTCTGTCTTTGGTTTTAGTTCACCAGTAAGCAAGAGTTCCAAGTGGGACATTCTGTTCTCAAATTCAGAATCTCCAAGGAAGCCCTCTCGATACAGTGTGCGCAGGTGATCTTCAGCTGCTGAAGAACCCTTTCGGTTATTGCAGCTACGACATGCAGCGACAACGTTACGATAGGAACAATCGCCTTGTGGTCGGGACTGGACATGCTCAATCACGTAGTTCTGGTCATTCAACTGCCGAAGGCAGTAGAAACACTTGTGCTCTTCTCTATCAAGAATCAGCTTCCGGTTCTCCGAGATATTAAAGAAATCCATATCAGCTAGTGACATGGCGGGAGACTCTGTCTTGGGGGCGATCAGACCATCAATTTCATGAGGGAGCAATACTGCCAACCGCGTTCCGCTATATTCGGAGGAGATAATCTTGAGGCAACCCTTGTCCGCAAGACGGCGAACCTTCTCATAACACACCCGTTCCGACATGGGAGTCCCGCTCTTGCCGATGCCGAAAGCGAAGTTCTTGCGGGCTGACTTGAATCCGATAACGACCTCCTCGGTTCCGATCAGCCGACTATGTCGCACCGCGTACAGATAGAGCGCCTGCTCGTAGGTGTCGAGACGGGGCGCAAGGAAGTCGTGGAATTCCTTCAAGAATGTCTCTGCGTTCATATTATCTCTCGGCTAACAGTATAAATAAGTGGAAAATTTTCCGCCATATTAACATCTATAGACGAACTTTTTTTCGTTTGCTACTGCACCTAAGACGTAAAGGCGGAAAATATTGTCCGCTTATTGCATTTCGGGTTGTTTTTTCCGTATATTCGCATATTATCGGTATGGATATGGGAAACAAGGGAAAACGGAGCTTTTTTTCTATGATTAAATGTGGACTGGTCTCTATTACATTTCGAAATCTTGAACCTCGTCAGATTGTCAAGCTGGCGGCAAGAACAGGTTTGGATGGAATAGAGTGGGGCGGGGATATACATGTTCCTCATGGTGATGTTCAACGGGCCCGAGACGTATATCAAATGACAGTTGACGCGGGGCTGAGTGTGTTGTCCTATGGTTCTTACTACAGAATAGGTGAAAAAGATGCGGACTCATTTGAGGCTGTTCTGGAAACGGCAGGCGAATTACATACCAATATGATTCGAGTCTGGGCAGGTCGGTATGGATCAAGTGAAGCGTGCGCAACTTATAGGGAACAAGTTGTTAACGATTCGCAAAGAATAGCTGAACTGGCGTGCGCCAGAGATATGACTTTGGCCTACGAGTATCATCCTGGCACTTTAACTGATACTGACGAATCGGTTGTGCGTCTGCTTAAGGAAACAGCTCATCCCTGCATGAAAACATATTGGCAGATTTTTGATGATCGGAATCCCGATGCCAGTCTGAAAGTTATACTTCCATGGCTTGCGAATGTTCATGTATTTTACAGGCGTGAACGTCAACATCTCATGTTATGGGAAGGCGCTTGGCTCTGGAGGCGATTGATGAGTGTGATACACTCTACAGGACGCGATCATGCGGTGCTTATTGAATTTGTGAAAGACGGTAGTCTGGACATGTTCATGAGGGATGCAGAAACGCTTATACATTTGATTTCAGGTGCTGGTGTGGTGTCCGATAAATAGCTTGAACAATGATGCAACATTATAGGTCAAGCCACTGTCCGGTTTTTAATTTATCTGTCAAACCATTCGAAAGGAATATATCATTTTTTCTTGAATAGTATTAAATTAAGTGATATAAAAAGAATAACGTAAGAGAACTTATAGACCTTATATTAAATAAGTCTGTCAAGAAAATCAAAGAAAGCCACAGATTAACACGGATGGACATAGATAATTTGGGTTTTTTATTCTCGTGCCCGTAGCGCCTGCCCGAGGCGACACGCCTCGTGTCGGCAAGGGAAGCAGAGGTTACCCTTGAATAATTATGCGTAGATATTGAATTGAGTGTTTTCAATGATATTTATCAACCGAGAGACTGTATATCGATTTTTCTGGACATTGCGCACGCTTGCGGTCGGAGTTTTTCTCCTAACTTGTCTATGTTCTGCCCGGGCAGGAACCAGTTCATGGTTAGGAGGTGCTGGCAGCTGGTTTGTGGATACCAACTGGTCACCGGCCATTATTCCTCCAGCCACGAATGATGTTGTCATCACGAATGCTGATGCGTGTGTGTATCTCACCAACTCAGTCAGTAATCTATCCCTCACATTGGCGAAGGACCTGGTGTTTTCCAATTGGGATACATCGCTAACCACAGTGTCGAATGTGATTGTTATGAACAATGGCGTGATAACCCTGCCAAGTGCATTTACCAACACGGCTATGTCGAACCGTGTATACATTATATGTTCCAATTTAACAGTGCAAGCGGGTGGGAGTATCAACGTGGATTACAAAGGATATGCCGGAGGAAGTTCTACAGGAGAAAACGGGAATGGGACTGGTTACGGATATGGTGTTGCGAATGGTTATGGGAGTGGCGCTGGTCATGGTGGCATAGGAGGGAGCTCAACGTCCACAAACAGTCAAGACGCGACAAACGGGATTTATGGATCGTCCAATGCGCCTGTTTTTCCTGGAAGCGGCGGCGGAGCTGGATCCAACGCGCCGGCTGGTCATGGTGGCGGGGTTGTCAGGATTTCAGCGCAAGATACGGTTGCGGTAGATGGAACCATTACTGCAAATGGTCAGATGTCAACTAACACGAGCTGTGGTGGTGGATCAGGCGGGTCTATTTTCATCACGTGCAAGACCTTTACAGGCGCTGGGACCGTGACGGCGAGTGGCGGTTCAGGTGCAGATACCAACTATTGCGGTGGCGGCGGCGGTGGACGACTCGCAATTCTTTGCTACAGCACCTGTTTTACGAATGATGCTACATGTGTCGTATCCAAAGGCGCCGGTTATACCAATGGCGCTGATCCAGGCTCGCTTGCGTGTGGTTTGATGGAGCTGATGAGGACACCTTTGAGTTTCACCAACACGGCCTTGCAGGGTCATGATGCGAACAGCCAGACTTGTCAGGTCTGGAATGCTGGGCCGGGTATAATAAGCTACACGATTTCAACTTCAACTAATGCAAGCTGGTTGAGTGTATCGAATTCTGTGGGCACGAGCACGGGTAATGTAGCTGGTGTGACTAACGATCACACTGTGCTTTATCACACATCAGATCTCCCGTCCGGCACGCATAATGGAACCATCACTATCAGTGCGGATGAAGGCGGGCAGGAGATGATGATTGATGTGAAATTAACGATAAGCGCTCAAGGTCAGCTGTGCGTGAGTCCGGGTTTTCTGGAGTACGATCTTATGGAGGGTCAGAATCTGACGAATGAATCGGAGCTGTTTCTATGGAACAACAGTGCTCAGTATACTATGGGATATAATATTTTGACCAATCAGAGCTGGATAGAGTTAAATTCGTCGTCTGGTACGCTTTCGAATAATACAAACACCATCATTGTCAGCTATGTTACCGCGGATATGTCAGCAGGCACACATACCGGAACAGTTACGGTTGCGGCGACGAACGCGGGAACAGGTGATATTGCAACTGGTTCGCCGTTTGATGTGGATGTTACTCTGACGGTGAATCCGAGACCGCGGTTAAGTTTGAATTTTACTGAATTGACTAATGCGGTAATGGAAGGGCATGACGCAGTCAGCCAGAGTTTTGATATATGGAACGAGAGCGGTTTTTACCAGATGAATTACAGCATATCGAACAACGTGCCATGGCTGATGACGAGTGTAACGAGTGGATCAAGCACTGGTGAGCACGACACGATTGCCATAAGTTACAGCACAATGAATCTGGATGTAGGCACATTCAACGCGATAATCACGGTGGCTGGAACGGAAAGCATTTATGGGTATGCTGTATCGAATTCACCGCAAACGATTAATGTGTTGCTGGATATCATGCCGAAGGCGGTTTTGTCATGCGATGTGTCAGCGTTTGCGAACACGATACGCCAGGGTCAATCGTTAGCAGATGCGAGTTTTGGGATATGGAACGGATGCTTGGATCCACAGAGTATATTAAGCTTCACGATCACGGATGATATGAATTGGCTCAGCGTGAGTCCGTCTGCGCAGACTAACAGTTCGGGTCAAACGAACACGATAACAGTGAGCACTGATGTGAGCGGATTGGGTCCCGGCACGCATTATGGGACGATAACGGTCAACGGGATAGATCTAAATACGGGGGATTCTGCGATCGGATCGCCAGTTGAGATAGCGGTGAGTCTAACGGTGTCGGCAACGGAATTTCTGGATTTCGGCGGGGATGGGATATCTGATCTGGTTGTGTATTATGAGGAGTTGGGGACGTGGTATATTCTGGATACGAGTACTGGGAATTCATGGATTGACCAATTCGGTGGCCCGGGGTATACCTCGGTTCCGGGCGATTATGATGGTGATGGAATGGTTGAAATGGGTGTGTATAAGACATCGAGTGGAAATTGGTATGCGAAGGCAGTGGCGGACTATGTGATTTTAGTAGTAGGCGGTATTGGGGGGGAGAGATACGAGCCTGTGAAGGGTGATTTTGATGGTGATGGACGGGCAGATTTCGCCGTATATGCAACGAGCG
>CAZBGF010000169.1:0-4770 GCA_964491255.1 uncultured Verrucomicrobiota bacterium | reverse complement strand
GTAATTATAATTGGTTATCTCGTGCAGTGGTTGCCTATCTATCGAGGTCTGTATTAAGACCCTTTGTTATCTTGCTTGTCTTCTGTGAGAAATTTGTTTTACAGAAGGTAACGAAGAAAAAACTTTCTTATCTTTGTTGCCTTCTGTAAGATTTATTGATTTGCACCCGGCAGGATCATTCGGTAGATGCCGTCGCGCATTTGAGGCTCATGGAAATTAAAGAGAAGACCGATAGGCACATTCAATAGTTTCATGTAGCTCAATAACTGGGCCTTATGGATTGGGTGAACCTTCTCGACGGATTTGAGTTCGAGAAGCAGGCAATCGTCAACCAACATATCCAGCCGTAGGGGTTCATCAAAGATGTACCCTTTGTATTCCACAGGCACAGTCACCTGGTTTCTCGCAGGAATGCCCTGCAGCTGCAGTTCCCGCATGAGGCATTTCTCATAAATGGACTCAATCAGTCCGGGGCCCTTTTCACGGTGCACCTCGATAGCAGCACCGATAAGCCGCCTGCTAAGAGCATCTGCTCTTTCATAGTCCGGATGCATGGTTTTTTACAGAAGGTAACGAAGGAAACGAAGAAATATACTATTCTGGTCAAAGAAAGGTACGTTTTTTCATGTAAGAATGTTCTCAATGACCTCTTCGACAACTTGCTTCAAATCTACATGGCTGCTTCCCACGATTTTGTCCTGCAGGTGTTTGTGATGGGGGAAGGTTCTAATTTCAGGATGGTGAGGTACATTGTCGTAACGAAATATAAGAGCACCATCAGCATTCATATAATGATATCGATACCTGATCCTATCAGGGGTTATTGACTCGGTGAATTCGAGAATGTCCCCGTTGTAGAAGACGATTCTGCCTTCGGCAAACAGGATGCCCAGGGAAAGGTCAAAATCATAATCAACATGCTGCTCAACACTGAACCAGTCGGCGATATTGCATGCAATCCTGATTGTTTTCAGGATATTTTCAATATTCATATTTCAGTTTTTCAAGGTCGTCCAATTTCTTTTTTAACAAATTCGAAACATTTGCGAGATGCTCCCATTCCAGCCATTCCTTGTTATCACCGAGTTTGCCATTAGTGAATAACGTCAGGAAGGTTTCGTTATTCATACCTTTGGCCTCTTCAAATTTCTTAATTTTCTTTTTGTAAATGGCCAATTTCCTTTCGATTACCTGTTTCCCAATTGTGATACTATCCTTGAGACTCGGTAGGCCATTTTTCTCAATCAAAACCCTTGCATAATCTTCCATAATCATTATTCATCCTTTCACATATTTCACGGAAAATGACGAGGAAAACGAGGAAAAAATTGGTTGCGTATGATTCTGTGAAACTATTTTTTACAGAAGGAAACGAAGAACAAATACTTTCTTGCCTTTGTTGCCTTCTGTAAGAATCATTCTTTGTTCTCTTTTAACCCTTCTTCCTCTCTTGTGTAGACTTTTCCACAGGCCGGGCAGTTTTGATCATCTGTCAGGCGTTCGCCGCACTGGCACATCCAGCCGACCTTTCTATCAGGGTTGCCGAGCATGAGGGCATGGTCCGGGACATTGTGAGTAACCACGGCGCCAGCGCCGATGAACGCATATCGCCCGATGGTTGTTCCGCACACGATGGTGCAGTTAGCGCCGAGGGTGGCCCCGTGTTTGACCATGGTAGGGCGCACCTGGTCCATTTTCCGGATTTCCGCCCTCGGGTTGTAGATGTTGGTAAATACCATGGATGGGCCGCAAAAAACCCCGTCTTCCAGGGTAACACCTTTGTAGACGGAAACGTTATTCTGGATCTTGCAGCCATTTCCCATGGTCACATCCGGTCCGATGACCACATTCTGGCCGATGTTGCACTTCTCACCTATTTCGGAACCAGACAAGATGTGGCTGAAATGCCATATCTTTGTCTCGCTGCCTATTTCCACATTCCCATCGATCACGGCCGTGTCATGGGCGAAATAGGCAGTCTCCACAGGCGGCGCATTGGGGCCGGGGGATAAAATGGTCACCGCATCAACGGCAGTTGGCGGTTGGGGCTTGGAACTTGGAGGCAGAGAAAGATCGATTTTGTTTCCGCCTTGATCCAATGAGTGCTGGGAGGCTTTGAGGACTCGAAGCACACGGAGACCTTCAGCACCGTCCGTTTGGGGCTGTTGACCGTTGGATATGCATTCAAGAAAATGGAGACACTCTAATTTCAATGGCTCATCCTGCGTAATCTTTGGACGTTCCGGTTTCCCTTTGACCGGCACCGGCTCGTTGTTTTGCCAGTTGATTTGGTGAGGATAGAGGAGTAACTTGTCCTGCCACGGCTGCGTGTCGTCAAACATGGCCATTTTCTTGTCTCCTACCACAACAAGCTTTTGCTCTTTAAAAGGATGGAGCCAGGAAACAAAAATGTGGGCCTTGAGTCCCGATGGAAATTCAAGATGGGTTGTGGTGACGTCAGCGATGCGACGGTGCAGATAGTTTCCCCCGGTAGTCTGAACGGACTCCGGTTCCTCACCTGCCAGGGTCAGGATCATGGAAATGTCGTGGGGCGCAAAGGACCATAGAATATTCTCCTCACGGCGGATCTTACCAAGATTCAGGCGATTGGAGTAGATATAATTGATCCTGCCCAGTTCCCCGTTTTGGACCATCTCTTTCAGCTTGACAAAAACGGGATGGTACTGAAGTAAGTGGCCTACCATAAGAACCCTCTCTTGCGTCTGGGCAAGTTTCATAAGCTCCAGGCCGTCCTTTTCTTCAAGGACCAACGGTTTCTCGACATACACATGCTTTGCGGCCAAAAGCGCCTCACGGGCGATCCTGTAGTGGGTTTCAGCCGGTGTCGCAATGATGACCCCGTCTATGTCCCGGCGGGATAAAACATCGCTTATGGCCAGACAGGTCTCAATCCCCTCATATTGTTCTCGAAAAAAGCTCAATACGGTTTCATTCTTGTCGCATATGAGCTTTAGCGCCCCAATATTATGATAGTTCCGAACCAGATTTTTTCCCCAATAGCCGCTGCCGATAACGGCAATGTGCGGGCCGTGGGGTTTTGATTCAAGTGTTGTCACTCTTTTCTCCTTCTTTCTCCCTAAAGGAAAATCCTGAGAATGGTCCTTTTACGTCATTAGGAAAGTTTGCCGGCAATGGATAACACAAATTCTCTCGCAATTGCCTGCCAGCTAAAATATTCAATGGCATTTTTCCTTCCCAGTTGGCTCATCCTTCTTCTAAGTTTTTGATTTTCTATCAGCCGTAACAGGGCGCCATCTAACCTGTCTTTTTTACTGCTATCTATTAGAATTCCGCATAATGCTTCTTCATTTATGGGTTTATGTGCCTTGTCGCTTAAACATTTGATATCTCCACTTACCAAGAATCGGTTCATAGGATAATCCCTCAGAATCACGGGAAGCCCCGTGGCAATGGCTTCTTGAATAACATTCGCCGGTTTTCCCGTCCATACACCGATATCTGCAGCGTTAAAATATTTAGGTAGTTCTGCGTTTGGCACAAAATCATGCCAGATTAGACTATCCTCCACCTGGTGTGCTCTTGCTCTCTGTTTCAAACTTGCAACATATCCTGAATCCCCGTTTCCAATGAGAAGAAGCTTCATCTTCGTACGCGTCGTTTTTATGGAACAAAAGGCTTCAAGCAAGAGATGTATGTTTTTGTCCATGGTAAGTTTACCGGCATACACAATTACGAGATCTTCATCATGAATGGCCAACTCCCGTCTTCCTTGAACCCTTAACCCGCTATCCGGTTTAAAACGATCAGTATCCGCACCTAAGGGAATAATGCTAATGGCTTCTCTTTCAATTTTCAGTAATTCCCTCGCCATCTCCCGCTCTTCATACCCGATGGCTACAATCTTATCGGCATTTTTCAGAATTGTTGGACGAATAAATTTGTCCCAGAATTTCAAATAGATGCGTTTGAGAATATTTTCATAAAGATCAGTGTTATAGAACGCCCCATGATGGTCATATATTAGCTTGTATCCCAATTGGCTTTTGATTCTGCCTGAAAAAAATGGATGAATACCCACAATACCATGGGAAATCAAGAGATCCGGTTGAATGATTTGGAGCGTTTTTTTTATCCCTTTAAGAAGGAGAAATGCCGATTGGGGATATTCAAAAAAGCATGGTAGACAATGCACTGTTATTCCTTCTTCTTTGAAAATACCATGAACTCGAATTCTCTCCCCCAAGAGTTTTTGATACGTCTTCTCATAGTTCGGAAAGCGGAAAAACCGCTCTGAAGTCACCACATGCACTTCATGACCGAGACGTTTATGCATCTTGGCTAAATTTGCTTCTTGATAACCAACAGCAGGTTGATAATAATCCGTGAAATGTACTATTTTCATTTATTGAAAAGGAATCAACGCAGTTGTATTAACGGTTTGACTTGGTCAACCTTCGTGTTAGGGTCTTCTTTGCCTCTTTTCCGAGCCCACCAGCTTTGCACGTCCCGAAATAAATACTGGCTTCCAAAAACGCCGAGTTCGTAGCGTTTGGAGAGGTTTTCGACTTTGATGACAATATCAGACATAGTAACCACGAATTAGGCTAATTGGGCTAATTTTTTGGTGAATACAATTCTTTTGTAGTCAAGGCTCGGTTTTGCAAAGTTGACAAGGAGTCCGAGAGTCATTGATGTGGCTTTCAGGTAGTTGAACAGTTGAGCCTCATGCTGAGGGAGGAGATCCCGGGTTGATTTCAACTCGACGATGATCTTGTTCCAGCAAATGAA
>CAZBGF010000168.1:0-4809 GCA_964491255.1 uncultured Verrucomicrobiota bacterium | reverse complement strand
GGCGCGAAGCGCCGCGTCGAAACTTTCACGGCAGGTATTTTTGCAAAAGTGCTTGCCATAAAAGTGATTATGAATGAAAATGTAGTTTTCATGAATTAATCAGGTTAACTGGTAAATAATGACTACTCAGGTTCACGGTTAATGAGTGATGCCTGCCCGATCTGACGCTCGCGCTGGCCAGGGGGTCGGTCAGGGAAAATTGAGCGGTTTGATCTTAGAACTGGCGCATTTCTTTAATGAAAGGAACGATGAAACAATTACTTATCATAATGTTTATGCTCGCGATATGTACTGTGTCATGCTTCAGAAAAAACGATGTCAAAACAACAGTTGTCAAGGTTCCCGAGCTTAAAACCCAGAACCACGCTAAACTCATTCAGGATGCCTTTATTCATGAGGCTGGTATTCGGTCTATTCGGCCTGACTTTCAGAGGCATGAAGTTACAATAACCTATGATTCCATGATTATTGCGATAAAAAATATTGAGTTTGTCATTGCGGGCACTGGATTTGATGCCAATGATACACCCGCTAAACCGGAAGCTGTCAAGAAGAAGTAATGGAGTGTCGGAGTATGGGAGTAACTCTGGATGCGTATTCTCGAAGTATTTTGGGTTAGAACGCAAATCGTTGATGAACTACGTTTGAACAGAGAAAAAACATCTTAAGCAGAAAAGTCATAGTCACGGGCCTACTCCGCCGACTCAGGCTACGCCGGCCGTCGTCGCGCCGAAGCGGCGCTATGCCGTGCCGCGAAGGCGGAAGGCTTCGCCGAGGCGAGAGCTTCCCAGCGAAGGCGGCTCTGTTGGGGCGTTGTTAAAGTTGCCCCGCTTCGGGGACTAATTTAACAGAGATAATCTGTGGAATCCGTGGCTTTTCGGATGGGGGCTAAATAAAGGCATTATGGAGGCATTGGTTGATCAATTTTTAGATTACGTTTCACTTGAGCGCGGGTTGAGTGCCAATACACGGATCGCGTACGCGAATGATTTACTCAAATTCATCAGGTTCCTTGAAGCTCGAAAAGTTTCAACGTTGAATTCAGTCACACGAAAACAAATTCTTGACTTTTTACTCAATGAAAAGGAACATGGCCTGAGTTCAAATTCAATTTCAAGGTTGTTTGTGTCAATTAAGATGTTTTTCCGGTATCTTCATCAGGAATCCTTTCTTGGACAAAACGTTACAGACGTCATGGATTCCCCGAAGTTATGGAAGGTACTGCCGGCGACCCTGTCAATGAAAGAAGTAGAGCGGCTTTTGGCGTCCCCTTCAGGAAATACACCTTATGCTATACGTGACCGGGCGATTTTGGAAATATTTTATGCGACAGGACTTCGCGTATCCGAGTTGTGCAATTTAACCATAGACGATATACATTTTGATGGTGAATATCTCCGGTGTGTCGGGAAAGGACAAAAAGAGCGAGTGGTTCCATTTTCGAAAACATCAAAGAATGCCCTGAATCAATATATGGAATCCGTGCGTCCGAAATTTTGCAGGGATGCGGATAACCGGATTGTTTTTCTCACCCGTAACGGAAACAAGTTCAATAGGAAAAGCATATGGAAACTCGTTAAGCAGTATGCCGGCAAAGCCGACATTCTGAAAACCATTAGTCCACATACTCTGCGGCATTCGTTTGCCAGCCATCTTCTGTACAATGGCGCGCCGTTACGGGTCATTCAGGAAATGCTGGGGCACGCGGATATTTCAACCACGCAAATTTACACTCATATTGACCAAAGCAGACTGAAATCCATACATGAAAAATTCCATCCACGGGCATGAAATCTTTTTTTAAAAATCCATATAAGAATCTGGAAAAGAAACTTGGCTATTCTTTCCGCGACAAGAACCTATTAGCTACGGCTCTGATGCACCGTTCGTTCCGATTTGAAACTCATAATATCGAACATGACAACCAACGTCTTGAGTTCCTTGGCGATTCCGCCCTTGGTCTTGTTGCGACGGACTATTTGTTCAATAAACATCCGAATCTTGAGGAAGGCCCTTTAACCAGTTTGCGAAGCCAGATGGCAAGCGGTAAAGCGCTTGCAAAAATTGGCTTGGCCATTAACCTAGGCGACCACCTCAAACTTGGCAAAGGAGAGATGAAATCAGGCGGCAATCAACGGGCATCCAATGTCATGGATGCTATGGAAGCCGTCCTTGGTTCAGCATATCTGGATGGAGGCCTGAAAGCGGTACGTAAAATCTTTAATAACTTATTTATTCCTATGATTAAAATTAACCCGGAAGAAAGTTGGCTGGATAATCCAAAGGGTCAACTTCAGCAAATCACTCAGAAAAAATGGAAAATTAATCCAACATATCATGTTATAAAACAGGACGGACCTTCTCACTTGAAGTTATTTACGATTGAAGTGATTGTTAATGAAATGAAAATAGGAGTTGGAAAAGGCTCTACTAAACAGGAAGCCGAGCAGCAAGCCGCTCAGAATACTATTCAAATATTACACAACGAAAAAGAATAGCCAAATATCTTTGAAATTTATTTGACAGCCTGCCCGTGGGATCGCCCTGCGGCCAGGGAATCAACAAAATAAACAGAATAGAATTTTTTTTTGCTTTTTTCCTACACTATTAGTGTCTATTTTGTTAATTTTATCAGAAATTATTCTCTTCTTTGTTTGTCTGCCCATGGGATTGCTCTGTGGCCAGGCCCGCCTGCAACGCTGTAGCACTGCGGGCAGGGATTCATCATGCCTTCGGCTTGATAAATTTAGTCAAAGAATCGAAGTTAAACAAACAACAGAAAAAAAGAGGGCCGGTAGCTCAGTTGGTAGAGCATCTGACTTTTAATTAGGTGGTCGCGGGTTCGAGCCCCGCCCGGCTCATTCTTTTTCATTCAGCCAACCTATAATGACGTTAATCACGGTTCGGCGCGTAAGCGACTATACCGTGCATTCAATGGTTGGCCAATTCTCTCTGCTGCCTGAAGGGCATCTGCCTCATAGCCCAGACAGAATGCCTGGAAACACAACCCATAGCCAAAGAATATCCCGCGCGCACGCTGTAAGCGTGCCACATTTTCTCCTACATAGAATGTAGCTCCCCTTCTCGCCTTCGCCAAGGCTCTCGCCTCGGCGAAGCCTCCGGCGTAGCATGGGTCGGCGTGGCGCGCAGGGAGCATTGTATTTGTTTAGCGCATCATATATACCCAGCGTTTCACGCTGGGCTATGATCCCGTTTAGCCAAGGCTACGCAGGACAAGTTGTTTGCCCCCGTTTTGGTCGCCTTCCTTCAGTGTTCTTGAAATGCCAATGTTTGAACTCAGCCGTCCTAATCTTCGGGGTCGGCATTTGTTAGTCTGATTATTTTTTTAGCCACGGATTGCAATGAATATGCATATTTGTTTCATTGAATTCAGGCATAGAAATATCTCGTGCCAGGAAAAAGAACTCATTATAAGAGTAGATTCTTTCCAATTATCCCTGCCCGCCGTAGCTCGACTTGCGTGCCAAGCCGTAGCCTTGGCGAAGGTTGGTTCCGGCATAGCTCGCAGAGCGAAGACGGAAGGGCGAAGGCTGGGTGGTTAATTCCTCGTTCGTGTGACCCACACATTCTGCGGTCGAGCCGGAATTATGAAGACAATATACTGATCGTTTTCTTCAGTGTGGGAATATCCTGGACGCGGCACAGAGAAGCATCGGGTTGAATCCGCTTGACAAGTCCTGAAAGAACCCGTCCTGGCCCGCATTCAATGTACTGTGTAACGCCATGCTGCTGCAGCCATTGAATACTGGAAATCCATTGAACCGGTGACGTCACTTGCAGTACCATATTTCGTCTTATGTCGTCCGGTAAATCATGAGGGCGTCCGGTAACATTTGAAACCACTGGAACCCGCGGTTTTTGAATGTTTATATTCTTTAGAACACATTCCAGCCGTTTTGCCGCTGATACCATAAGCGATGAATGATACGCGCCTGCGACCTTTAATATAACCATTCGTTTAGCGCCGTATCCGGTAGCCAGTTTTTCGGCTTCCTGTATTCTTTCACGCTCTCCTGATAACACAGTCTGCATCGGCGAGTTGATATTGGCAATTTCAACTCCTGCGTTTTCCGCCACGGTTTTACATTGGTCCACGGGAAGTCCTATCACGCTCAACATTGCTCCATCCCGTTCTTCGCATGCCTCCTGCATATAGCGTCCGCGAGCTTCCAATATACGAATAGTATCTTCAAATGATAGAGCTTCTGCAATATACAGAGCAGACCATTCGCCAAGACTAAGTCCAGCTGTTGCTGAAATGTCGGATGTATTGTCAATCCTGTCGAAAGTTTTCGTAATGTTTTCCTTAAACAATGCCATGAAACAGGCAACGCTTACGACAAAAATCGCAGGTTGGCAATGATTGGATTTCAGCAGTTCTTTTTCAGGACCTTCGAAACAGATTTTGGTCAGATCATAGCCCAGAACATCATTGGCTTTTGAAAACAAGTTCTTGCATGCAGGGTAAGCATCAGCAATATCGCGTCCCATACCAACGAATTGAGCTCCCTGCCCCGCGCATAAGATGGCATTCTGACAATTTGTCGCCGACATTTTTTCTCCTTTTGTATGGAACTGGCTGAAAAAAGCATTATCAATCAAAGAGTTGGGGAATCTGAGCTTGTTCGTAATGAGACCCAATCCGAAAAGCCTTTCGGATGGAGGTTCACGGTTATTGAGAACAACCGAGTTTCCTATGTTTTAACCCAGAACTGTGAATGCTGAACCCGGAACCGCTGTTCTAAAAATATCTTTTCGAACAGGCTAACTGTTCTCATCAACCCACTT
>CAZBGF010000167.1:0-4842 GCA_964491255.1 uncultured Verrucomicrobiota bacterium | reverse complement strand
GTCGTTTTCCAGAATAATGTTGTTCCAATGGCCGTTGAGAAAGGTATTCTGCGTGTCGCCACAAGCGATCCTTTTGACTCAAGCGCACTTGATGTGCTCCGGCTCGTTTCGGGTATGCGCGTCCGTTTATCGCTGAGTCCTTCAAGCGATATTGCCAAGGCGATTAACCGTTTTTACGGAGTAGGCGCGGATACTATGGAGCGCTTGATCGAAGATGACCGTATTGAAATCACGCCCGATGAAACCTTGGCGAAAGTTGATTTGAGCGAGCTGGATCAGGAAGCTTCAATTGTCAAATTTGTGAATCAGGTGATATGGGAAGCCTTTAAGGATCGCTCAACGGACATCCACTTTGAGCCCATGGAGGATGAATTGCGAATACGGTATCGGGTGGACGGCGTTTTGCATCAAACATCCATGCCGCCTCAGTTAAAGCGTTTTCAGGCTGCAATTATTTCACGCATTAAGGTGATGGCCAACATGGATATTGCTGAAAAACGGCTTCCGCAGGATGGGCGGATCAGCCTGGGTATTCACGGCGAGAATCTGGATATCCGCGTATCAACCATGCCGACGGTGTATGGAGAAAGTATCAGTCTGCGTTTATTAACAAGGAGCACGGGACTGCTGGGGCTGAATGGAGTAGGGATGAGTCAGCGGGATGAGGAAATGGTTCGGAAACTGATTCAGAAACCGCATGGGATTCTTTTGGTAACCGGACCGACCGGCTCTGGAAAATCCACCACGCTTTATTCCTGCCTGCATACCATCAATTCGATTGACAAACGGATTATTACCATTGAAGACCCGATAGAATATGAAATTGCGGGTGTTAACCAGATTCAAGTCCGTTCGGAAATCGGATTAACATTTGCATTGGGACTCCGGCATATTCTGCGTCAGGATCCGGATGTAATAATGGTTGGTGAAATCCGGGATTTCGAAACCGCTGAAATCGCCATTCGCGCGGCGCTGACTGGGCATCTGGTTTTCAGCACTCTGCATACCAATGATTCTGCCGGTGCAATCACTCGTCTGATTGATATGGGCATTGAACCGTTTCTTGTGGCTTCATCGCTTCAGGCGATTATTGCTCAGCGCCTGGTACGTGTGTTGTGCAACGTTTGCCGGAAACCACGCAAAGCAGACAAAGCGTTTTTGCGCAAAATCAATTTTCCGGAAAAAGATTTGGGCGATCATACGCTTTATGAAGCAAAAGGCTGTGAGAATTGTCGGCAAACAGGCTATGTGGGCCGAAACGGCCTTTTTGAGGGGCTCATGATTACCGATGCTATCCGCCCTATGATTATTGCCCGGAAAGATGCTGATTCAATTAAGCAGTGCGGCATTGCCCAGGGCATGCGGACTTTGCGCGCTGACGGATGGGCAAAAGTGATCGATGGACAGACTACAATTGAAGAAGTAATAAGGGTTTCAGAAGAAGATGAGGAATAGGATTGCTGATTTCAATCGTATAGGAATTTCATTTTTTGGACGCAGATAAACGCAGATTAAAAGGATTTATTTTAATTTATCTGAGTGTATCTGCGAAAATCTGCGTCCTATTAACTTGTCTAGGCGTATTTGTGGAAATCCGTGTCCTATTAATTAAATCTAAAAATTAGGAATTTGAATATGGCGGTATTTACCTATAATGCTCGATCCCGAACAGGAAAAAAAATTGAAGGTGATGTTGAGGCCACTGACAAGCATGCTGCATTGGTTCAAATTGAGCATATGGGATATGTTCCTGTTATAGTTAAGGAACAACATGCTGAAGCGGCTGATCAGCGGGAACCCGACTGGTGGAACATTTTCCGTAAGCATGGGCAACGCGCGAAAATGCGAACGCGTGATGTCCTTATTTTTACCAGCGAGTTGAGTGATCTGTTGTCATCCGGGATGAAACTGGGTAACGCGTTGAATACTCTTTCACGTCACAGGACTAATCCAGCCGCCGATATCATTACCAAGGCGTTAAGAGATGAAATCATTCAAGGCGCGAGTTTATCCGAAGCGTTATCTCAATACAAAGAATCCTTTCCAACGCTATATGTCAGCATGATCAGCGCGGGTGAGGCAAGCGGTAATTTATCCGAGATCATGCAAAGGATTGTGAAACATTATGAACGCCTGCAGGAAGTGAAGGAAAAAGTTGTCATGGCGTTGGTATATCCGTGTATTGTTCTGTTTGTGGGAATTGTCACCCTGATTTTCGCTATGACGTGGGTCATTCCGAGATTCTCTGTTATCTTTGAAGACCTGGGCAGCACACTGCCACTGCCGACCCGTATTCTGATCGGACTCAGCAATGGCATGATCCGTTATGGATGGTTCATTGTAATAGGATTAGTGATCTTGACGACCATATTCCGCCGCTATATACGGTCAGATACAGGTAGGCTGTGGTGGCATGGTTTGCATCTGAAACTTCCTCTTATACGGGATATCGTTATGGCCAGCTCATTTACCCAGTTTGCCAGAACATTGGGTATGCTGATCGCTAACGGGGTTCCTGTTCTTGATGCCCTCACGATCATAGAACGAACTGTTCAGAATGCGCTTATTGCCAGCGAGATACATAAGGCAAAAGACCGCGTAACAGACGGGGCAACGATATCGGGCCCATTAGCCGCTGGAAAAATTTTTCTGCCGATGCTGACAGACATGCTTGCAATTGGTGAGGAAACAGGGGATATGACAGGGGCTCTTTCTCATATTGCCCGTCGGTATGAATCCCAGCTGGATCGAAGCGTTAAAATTTTTACTACGGTACTGGAACCAATTTTAATTGTTCTGATGGCTGTTATTGTAGGATTCGTTGCGATCAGTATCCTGCTGGCTGTGTTTAATTTGACAAGCGGATTAAATGCATAGTAAAGAATGGTTCATGGTTGATGGTTAATGAAGGAAGTGCCTGAAGTGTAAAGTGTCTAAAGTGAACTAAAGTTGAGGGATGCTGGAGGAGGTCTCGGAGTATGGGAGTTGTAAAAA
Source organism: uncultured Verrucomicrobiota bacterium (assembly GCA_964491255.1). Taxonomy (GTDB): domain Bacteria; phylum Verrucomicrobiota; class Kiritimatiellia; order JAAZAB01; family JAAZAB01; genus CAZBGF01. Next base: position 1,848 of record CAZBGF010000167.1, on the reverse strand, counting down.
AAAGAATTACAAATTTAGTCACTTTAGTAATCAACAGGGAGATGTAACATGATAAAAGATGTGAAACCGGCTTCTCAATTTCTTAATCGGCCGGGGATTTCCGCGTCCAGTATTAAAGATCAAACGGGTTTTACCCTGATTGAAGTTCTCCTCGTGGTTGTGATTATCGGCATTCTCGTGGCGGTTGTTATGCCAAAGCTGTCAGGACGTACCAAGGAAGCCGAGATAGCAGCTGCCAGGAGCGGTATTGCCAACATCAGTCTGGCTTTGGACTTGTACGAAGTTGATAACGGGTCGTACCCGTCCAGTTTCCAGTCGCTGATTACCAAAGGCTCGGAACTTAACTGGCACGGGCCATATTTGAAGTCAGGTGAAATTCCGTTGGATCCATGGAGGAATACTTTCATTTATACATTAACGGATAGTGGGTACGAAATCAAATCCTTAGGGCCCAACGGCGTTGAAGGCGGCGACGATATCACGAACTAATCCCGGTCCGTATGTGGGGCTGTAGAGATTTTAATGCGGAGGCGAACTTCACCATGCGAAACCGCATACTGAAAACAGGTGCCGGATTCACCTTAATCGAACTTCTTTTGGTCATTAGCCTGACCTGCATTGTGCTAGCCATTGCCATGCCCTCCTTTGTCCAGTCCATTCGCGGGCATCGTCTGCGAACCGCGGCTCGTACAATGGCTACAGTTGCCCGGTATGCGAGAAGCATGGCGGTGTTGAAGCAAAGCGATCTTTCCGTCACTTTCAATCTGGATAACGGTCATATCGATATGATTTCATCTAATACAACACTGCCAAGGTTTTCACGAGTGATCAAAGGTGTGACTCTGGGATATGTGGATATTGAAGGGGATGAGTCCCCGTATACTGAGGGAACATGCATTGTTATGTATTCCCAAAACGGGATTTGCAATCCATTCACGGTGAAAATATTGGATCGTAACGGAAATTATATAATCATGAAGGTAGATGCTTTATCCAGCATCAAGATGATAGAATACGGAAATTTGTGATATCATGCATTTGCACTTTCAAGATAATAGGACGCAGATTTTTGCCGTGTCGCGTCGTAAGCGGCCATTTGGCACGGAGTGGCGACGTGACGTTTATCTGCGTCTAAAAAGGAATTTCCTACACCATCAAGTCCGATCCAGTAGAGGCTTAACCCTGGTGGAGGCGGTTCTGGCTTTAGCCATCCTTAGTATCAGCATTTTTGTGCTTATTGAAACAACGGCTCAATGCCTGGCTGTCATTCGCGTGTCGCGGAATTATCAAATTGCCCGGACAGTTCTGGGCCAGGGTGAACTGGATTATCCGCTCATTGGAACTAACAGCGTGGAAGATAATACGGTTTCACCTGTAAAATATCCGAACGGGTTTACGTTTTCACGCGACCTCCAACAAGTTGATGGAGAAGATAAACTTTTTATTGTTACTACCCGTGTATTCTGGTCCGAGAAAGGTGGCTCGGCTTTTGAGCAGGTTGTCAGCTGTTTATATTGTCCAAATCAAGATTGAAATAAACGAAGTTAAGATACCATGTAGAACCCCTACAGGGTTCGTTCCGGTTGTATCGCACTATACCCCAGCGCGTTGCGCTGGGCTATAATGTATATCCCTTTCAGGGATACGCAGTACGCCAAAGGCGTGCAACATAATAGCCCGGGCCAACGGCCTGGGTACAGGAACACACCGACATATGCAGCCTGAAGGACTGCTACAGGAACTGACAATGTGACAAGCTCTCTTATTTTAGGACTATTTATCGGACACCACACTAGCCTGAATTATTCATGAAAAATGTTGAATATGTTATAATATATTAAAGATGAA
>CAZBGF010000166.1:1279-4877 GCA_964491255.1 uncultured Verrucomicrobiota bacterium | reverse complement strand
TTAGGATTACGAGTAAGAGTTGCCGCTCCAGCGGCCTAACTTGAACCACAAGGGGCTGGTAATTGCCCCGCATCTATTTCGTTCTGAAACACTTGCGGTATGCTTATACAGCTGCGTGTCTCACGCCTTGCATCTGCAACACATTTGCCAACTGCAAAACATGGGTTAAAACAATTTGAAATTTTTGATCTTTCCCTGCCGTGCAGGGCAATATCCGCGCTTGCCCCGCTCTGCGGGGTTATCCGCCCGCCTGCAACGCTGTAGCACTGCGGGCAGGCGTAATCCGCAATGCCCCGAACGTTCGGGGCGGATGCGGTCTAACTAGACCCTGTTCGAAAAAGTCTTAAAACTTAAGAAAACATATAACTACTCAGGCACAAAGTGACAAAGGCATCAGCCCTTCGACATTGCTCAGGGCTACGGCTTGGCAGGCAGAGGCACAAAGTTTCAGGGATAATATCCAAACACCGGAATAGCCTGCCCGATCCGGAGCTCAGGCCGGCCAGGGTGGGACCTCCCTGCCAGCCGCCCCGTACGTACGGGGCGAGTGACGCGGCGGCCAGGGAATGAACAGAATAAACAGAATTTTCTTTGATTTTTTTCCATATTATTTTGTCCATTTTGTCTCCGAAGGGTCGGAGTCCGATGCTTCGGACAGAAATTCTTAGTTCTTTTCAGGATTTTGTCTTTCATGGGCTTTTCGGATAACATCTAACTATTAAGAAATTCAATTTGACAATCGGCGGTGAATAACGTAATTTATGCAGATATATTGATTAATGTTATTTAAATTGAATTAATTTTCCGTGAAATTTCGTTACGTTATTTCGCAGAACGCTGTGAATTAAAAGAAGGGAGAGTGAATATAATCCGTGGTTGAAGTTAAATTAAAAAGAGGTGAAAGCGTTGACAAGGCATTAAGACGACTTAAAAAAAAGATGGATAAAGAAGGGACGATGAAGGATATTCGTAACCGTCAATATTTTGAAAAGCCAAGTGAAAAACGGCGCAAAAAATCAGCACGTGCTCGATCATTGTAAGTTTGTCAGTAAGTACTCAGGCACAAAGTGACAAAGGCACATAGTGAAGAAATCTCAAGAGAAATTAACTTTTTATTAGCATGAAGCGCCTCAAAAACGATGACATGGTTTACATGAAAAAGTTAAAAGTTTAAAGTTATAAGTTAAAAGTTGTAAATGCTTGCCAAAAGAAGTCCGGCGGCTGCCGGGCTAGGGAAACTTTAGGCATTTTAGCTCACTTTAGCCACTTTGGCACTTTGTGCCTATCTTACAAATATGAAAGCGTTAATTACAGGAATTACGGGACAGGATGGGTCGTATCTGGCCGATTTTCTTCTGAGCAAGGGATATGACGTATATGGTATGGTCCGGCGTTCCAGCACCGAAACGTTCGAACGGATTGCCCATATCAAGGATCGTCTTATTCTCAAACAAGCTGATCTCTTGGATCAACTCTCTTTGATAAAACTGCTGGAAGATGTTCAACCGGACGAAATTTACAATCTGGCGGCAATGTCGTTTGTCCCTGCTTCCTGGAATCAGCCGGTGCTGACTGGAGAATTCACCGGTATTGGTGTAACGCGTGTTCTTGAGGCGATACGGCAGATTTGCCCCGGCACGAAATTTTACCAGGCATCGAGCAGTGAAATGTTCGGCAAGGTCAGGGAAATCCCTCAAAATGAACTAACACCTTTTCATCCGAGGAGTCCTTATGGCGCGTCGAAAGCGTATGGCCATTACATCACAATCAATTATCGCGAAAGCTACAATCTTTTTAACGTATCCGGTATTTTGTTTAATCATGAAAGCCCCCGGCGTGGCAAGGAATTTGTGACACGAAAAATAACTGATGGCGTTGCCCGTATTAAGCTGGGATTAGCGGAAAAACTGAGAATGGGCAATCTCGATGCGAAACGTGACTGGGGCTTTGCCGGCGATTATGTCAAGGCTATGTGGATGATGCTTCAGCAGGAAAAAGCGGATGATTACATCATTGCTACCGGCATCGCTCATTCCGTAATGGAATTCATTGAACTGGCATTCGCGCACGTTGACCTTGATTGGAAAAAATATGTTGTTCAGGATCCGGAATTCATGCGGCCGGCCGAGGTTGATCATCTTTTAGGTGACAGCTCTAAAGCACGTAAGGTTCTGGGCTGGGAACCGGAGGTTCAATTTGAGGAACTCGTGAACATGATGGTTGACGCTGATCTGGCAAAATTGGGCAAAGGGCAGAAGACGGACGACGGATGACGGAGGACTGAGGGCAAAAGACAGACGACGGAGGACTGATGACGGATGACTGAAGGCAGAAGACAGACGACGGAGGACTGACAATCACGTCGCCGCTCCGCGGCAAGTGACCACTTGGTCCGGCCGATGCCGGACTGACGTGGCTAACCATCAACCATTAACCATTTTCTTACATATGCGTGTGTTCATTACAGGAGCCTGTGGATTCGCTGGTAGACATTTGATCCATGAATTAATTCTTCATCATCACGAAGTGATTGCCTTTGATCTTAAATCCGCAGTTCATGATTCACAATCAGTTAAAACGCTTACAGGTGACATTCAAAACGCCGAGGTATTCAACCGGCTGATCAATGACACTCGTCCTGATGCATGTATCCATTTAAGCGCTATATCGTTTATTCCCGAAAGTTGGCTTCATATTGATAAAATGTTTTCAGTCAACCTGTCAGGAACTATTCACCTTCTTGAGGCATTCCGAAAACACGTTCCCGAAGCGCCTGTTCTGGTAATAAGTTCATCCGAAGTCTATGGGCGTACACCCAGGAACCATCGAATCCGGGAAAACGATCTGCTTAATCCTGACAATCCATACGCCATTTCCAAAGCCGCTGCTGATCGCACAGCTTTATTATATGCCGATCACTATGGTATGCATACGATTACCGCTCGACCAGGGAATCATATTGGGCCGGGACAATCGGACGAGTTTGTTATTGCTTCTTTTGCAAAACAACTGTCCGCGATTGCTCACAACAAGACTCGACCGGTTATACAGGTAGGCAATTTGGATAGCCAACGCGATTTTACGGACGTGCGAGACATAGTTCGCGCTTATCGCCTGCTAATTGAAAACGGAAAAGCAGGTCAGGCTTATAACATCGCGTCTGGCTGTGTGAGTTCAGTACGGACAATTTTTAATAAGCTTTGTGATCTGACAGGTGTCCGGCCAGACGTTGAAATTGATCAAAAACGGTTCCGACCTTCAATAGATCGTCCTTTAGTGGATATTACGAAAATCGAAAAGGAAATGCATTGGAAACCGGAAATTCCTCTTGATGAAACGCTTCGGGATATTATAGCAGACCTGGACTGAATACGCCGTATTTAATAAGTCAAGACACAGATTTTCGCGGATACACTCAGATATAAGCGTTATTCGTGAAGCGTGAAGCGAAATACGCTCACTATATACGCTTATCAACAATCCGCGACCATCCGCGTAATCCGCGGTTAAAATTCTTTTCAGACAACATATATTTAACAAATTCCGAATGAAAAAACTGAAAAAAGCTTCTATCGGCGTGTTGCGACTGGCAATAGGA
>CAZBGF010000166.1:0-1179 GCA_964491255.1 uncultured Verrucomicrobiota bacterium | reverse complement strand
CCGAATGAAAAAACTGAAAAAAGCTTCTATCGGCGTGTTGCGACTGGCAATAGGACTGACCCTTATAGTCTATCTTTTCCATAAGATGGATTTGTCCACTTTTGCCAGTGTTATTACTGAAAGTTTAAATCAATGGCAATGGTTGGTCACAGCCATCCTCATGTTTTTTTTATGCATGTGTATAGGCATTGTGCGCTGGAAAATCATTCTGGATGCACAAGAACTGCGCATGTCTTTAACCAGAGTTTCCTCTGTGTATTTCATCGGCCAGTTTTTCAACTCCTTCATGTTTGGATCTACCGGAGGGGATGTGGTGAGGGCATACTATACTACAAAAGAAACGCATCATAAGAAAACAGAAGCCGTGGCAACTATTATCATTGACCGCGTGATAGGGATGGTAGCGTTGTTTTTGATAGCGTGCGTCATGCTTATCATGAAAGCAAAATTCTATCTGAATCACCCGAAAACCCACATCCCTGTACTATTGATGATGATTATGATCATAACAGCAACACTTGGACTATCCATCATTTGCAATCTTGATCGGTTCAAAGGATGGCCAATCTTCCGTCGGATCAATAATCATCACTGGCTGGGCCCTGTAATTCAGCGTATGGTAATGGCTTTTAATCTCTATCGCCGTAAAACATCCGTGCTGATCGTGACATTACTGCTTTCAGTATGTAACCAAATATTCATCGTTCTGCTATGTTACTGTCTCGGAAAAAGTTTGCAAATCCATCTGGGGATTATCGAATATCTATCGGTTATTCCTCTTATCATGTCTATTGCTGCCATTCCAATCACGCCCGGCGGACTGGGCGTGCGTGAGGGATTGTCCGTAACTTTGCTCGGTACAATGGGTGTCAGCAATACTCAGGCTCTGCCGCTTTCCTTAATGGTTTATGCCATCGCCATAGCATGGAGTCTTGTCGGCGGAATCATTTTTCTGGGATATTCTGCAAGCTCAGGCCATACGATTCATGACGAGATGGTTGAGCTCCGACAGGAAACGTCGAGCGACAACGGGTAGGTCCAGGTCACGAGCACCCATGAATAGCACCACATCGCCTTGCTTCACCCGACTCAACAGACGCTGCAGGAGTTCGTCGTAACAAGTCACGAATTCAGACGGCACATCGCTATTGTTTAACCGCTTAACAAACATTTCAGCAG
>CAZBGF010000165.1:0-4889 GCA_964491255.1 uncultured Verrucomicrobiota bacterium | reverse complement strand
AGAGACATCTTGAAGTTCAGAAAAACAGGCTTCTATGGGGGGAGAACGCCTGTATAGATGTAAGCTCCTAATATGCAATACGTTGCGCGTATAGAGAGCTGGAATTCTTGCCAGAATGTGAAAATTATATAGGAGACTTGTCATGGCTATGCTTAAACAGATTCAACAGCGATACTCGGTACGGTCTTATCAGGATCGCGTAATCGAAAAAGAAAAACTGGAAACCATTCTGGAAGCTGCCCGCATAGCTCCTTCCGCCAAAAATGTTCAGGGTTGGCGCTTCGTCGTTGTCCAGGATGCCGGCCTCAGGAAACAGCTTGTTCCGGCAGCCAATAATCAAGCTTTTGTGGGTGAAGCTTCGGTGGTCATTGCCTGCTGTGCCATCCATATTGACTATGTCATGCGGAGCGGACAACTTGCCTACCCTATTGACCTTGCGATTGCTATTGACCATATGACTCTTCAAGCAGTGGAAGAAGGATTAGGCACCTGCTGGATAGGATCGTTTTACGAGGACCAGGTCAAAACCATTCTTGGAATCCCGGACGAAATCCGTGTTGTTCAGCTTCTGGCACTCGGATATCCGGCCGATCAGTCTGGAACTAAAAATCGCGTTCCGCTCAATCAAATCGTGAGTAATGACCGATGGGACTTCGCGTAACTTCCAGCCAAAGATATTTCGAGGTTTTTTTTGACAGGATAAACAGGATGGACTGGATTGCTATTAGGAAAGAATGATTGCGAAATGATATCCTATTCATCGACCATAACCCCTTTTGTCAAATCTGACCCCGAATATTCGGGGTCAGATTATGACAAAGATCGTATTCAATCATGATCATCCTGTCCTCGGACCCAGAAGGTCCTATGGCCCTGAGGGTAATCCTGTCTAAAATTCTTTGCATTCATAACAGGTTAAGCGCCAAAAAGAATTGTTTGCCTACCCGGGTGTCGGCCAGAGACTCATTTACTCAAACAATTGGAGTTTAAGTAGCTAATATATCATTTATTACTACTCAGGAATGCAGGAGTCAGCCTGCCCGAAACGACGCTCGGGTCGGCCAGGGAATTCAGAATGTTTCACGAATAACGCTTCACGTGAGGCGCTTGACACAAGCGCCGCTACACTCTTACTCCCACACTCCGATACTTCCATACTCCGTTACTTCTTCTTGCCGGTGAAAAATCGGGTCGCTCCCATTTCCTGCGGATTCCCCGGATCATCCTTAAGCAATTCCTTATAGTTGAGCGCGGCTTTACGAAAAGCATTGGCGTATTCTTCAATAATTTCCGGGCGATAGTGTTTGAACCATGGAATAGTATACGCCATGGACCCGATCTTTTCACTGATTGGCAATGAACCTCGCGGTTGCCGAAGGTCGTGATCTGTATTGGCAATGCGCGTTGGTTTGCCATGTCCATATATATCGCATTCATTGAACAAGGGATGTAAATGAAGCGCAAAGTTACACCCCGCCTGGCATTCAAAACCTTCTGCCTGAACCGCTTCAGCGAATCGTGTGACCGACAATCCTTCTAATTCTTCCGAACGATACAGGCCGCGCGAAGAATACCATCCTCCCATAGTGCTTCCGGAATCTTTTGGCGGACGATGCGCTTTGACTCCAGGCACATCCTCAAGCAGGTCCCAGAAATAATTTAAGGCTTTCTGAATTTCAGCTATGCGCTTATCATAATATTTCAACTGTACGCGTCCCATGGCTGAACTGAGTTGATGCATTCGGTACTTGTATCCGCCCATCGGCAACCCTGCAAAAGGTTTGAGCGATTCTGTTTCGATATTATTCTCATTAAAACGAGTGTAATGTCCGAACGCGATTGCACGGTCATAAATTTCGCGGTTATTCGTGGTGAGAATACCGGCTTCTCCAATCGCCATGGATTTTCCAGACATAAGCGAAAAAGCTGCTACATCGCCGATTGTGCCAACTTTACGCCCCTTGTAAAGCGAGCCATGCGCATGCGAAGCATCCTCGATTACTTTTATATTATGCTTTTTGGCGATAGCCATAATCGGGTCCATATCAGTCGGATGGCCTACATAATGAACAACGATAATAGCCTTGGTCCGAGGCGTGATCCGATGTTCGATATCCTTTGGATCCATGCAAAGTGTGTCAGGGTCTATATCGGCAAACACTACTGTCGCGCCCAAAGAAAAACATGGCAGGCAAGTAGCCCAATAGGTCACACTCTGGCTGATTATTTCATCCCCCACCCCAACCTTACATCCATACATAGCCGACTGAACGGCCGCTGTTCCTGAAGACATGCCCAGCGCATATTTTGAGCCCAGCCACGTCTTGTATTCTTTCTCGAATTCCATTGTGACATCAGTGCCTGACATACCGCCTCTGCGAAGCACCTCTAACACGGCTTCTTCATCTTCCTTCGTGACAATCGGCCATGTAAACATATCCTCTTGATCAGAAGTTACGGCTTTCGGGCCGCCAAACAATGCCAAATCTGATTTCGCCATATCTTTTTCCTTTCTGATTTGCTTGCCACGCCGAAGCCTCGGCGAAGGCGGGTCAATTGCCCGCAATTCGTATCTCGTTAGGACGGAAATGCCTAAAGTGAGCTAAATTCAGACTTATAACTTTCTTCATTTAACTTTAGTCACTTTAGATCACTTATCACTTCCTTTACGTTTCGCCATAATTTCAAAGTATCGCATGCTGACATGCTTCCCTGCATCCGCAATTCCCATCCTGAATCATAGGAACAATTTCAGCAAGAATCCGATTGACGTTTACTGCATTCGTCTTCATGGTGTTTAAAACCATGCCGATGGAAACCGATTCTTTCGTTTCATGCCAGCAATCGTAATCCGTGCTCATGGCTATGGATGCATAACATATACCGATCTCCCGAGCCAGAACCACCTCTGGCACAGTACTCATGTTCACAACATCTCCCGCCCACATCCTGAACATATTGCTTTCAGCTTTTGTTGAAAAACGAGGGCCTTCAATGGTAACCATTGTTCCCTTGTCATGATGTGGAATTTCCAGGCGTTCGGCTGTTTCCGAAAATAATTTTCTCAATTCAGGACAAAACGGTTCGGCCATTGGGATATGACAAACCTTCATGCTTTCATAAAACGTTTGAACCCTTTTGGATGTCCGGTCAATAAACTGATCGATAAAAACCAGATGGCCAGGCTTGATTTTCTCACGCAAACTCCCGCAGGCGGTAGTAGCGATAATATGCGTAACACCAAAATCCTTCAAAGCCCATATGTTTGCGCGATAGTTTACCAGCGACGGCATAATCCTGTGATTGGCACCATGCCGTGCCATGGTCGCGACTTCTATGCCGGCTATCTTGCCGGTAATCATTAAATCCGATGTCGATCCATACGGAGTATGTACTTTTACCCTCTCGACATCCGTCAACTTTAAATTGTCATCAAGTCCCGAGCCGCCAATAATTCCAATTTTCGCCATTAAATGATCTCCTTTTTATACGCCTTTCTAGACTTCTGCAAAATGAACAAATTGTAGCCGTCGCATTATATGCGACGTCTTAAATGCGCCTGAAACGCCCCGTACGTAAGGGACGGCTACAACCAAATCAACTATTTCGCAGAACTTTATATGCCTTTCATGAACACAAACATATCCAGAAAAACAGTTCACAGCGATGCCTGCCCGAGCCGACGCTCGGGTCGGCCAGGGAATCACCGCGTTACTTTCATGGCAATTTCTATTCCCATCCAGCTTTTGCAACCACCCCGCAGCTGCGGGGTGTGGAGTAGGCTCGGGACGGTTGAATAGTTACGAAAAATCAATTAAAAAGAACATAATGAAATACACATTAAGATATCAGTCATCGGCGGAAAGTCAAGATTGGAACAGAATGATCTGTTTTTTTTTCTTGATCGTTCTGAATCGCTTCCTTATTCTCTATCCTGCTAACCCGAATATTGCACCAGTGAGGCACAATATTCGCCCTGCGGGCTTCGCGACTCGCTCCGAACCTTCGGGGTGCTTATGAAACGAGTACACCAGCACTCGTGCAATAAGCAGGCCAAAAGATAAACATTCAATATAACGGTAACCGTGAACACTGTGAACATATATCGTTAGTCAAATTGCTTTCATTTATGCCTGGGTGGCGGAATGGCAGACGCAACGGACTTAAAATCCGTTGGGGTAATTCCCGTGCGGGTTCGACTCCCGCCCCAGGCATCCGTTTAACCCGTATTTTCCACGTTGTTTGTGCGATGTTCCGGTTAAAATTCGATGATGTCTGGCATCTTGAACAGGGGCATTAACAGGCATATAACCATAGCGCCAATAATAACGCCGAGAAGAATCATCAGGATAGGCATAAGAAGCGCTGTCAAGCCATCAAGCATAGCATTAACTTCTTCGTCATATGTGTCAGCTATACTGTCCATCATGTCATCCACGCGACCGGATTTTTCTCCCGCCTTAAGCATTTCGATGAACAGCCGTGGAAATGCTTTCTGATCAGCAAAACCTCTTGATAAAGGATCACCTTTCTCTACTGATTTCCGCGCGTTCAAGACAGCACGGCGAGTTACCCTGTTGCCAGTTGCATCAGCGGCAATAGTAATGGCAGTAACAATGGGTACACCACTTCGAATGAGCTGGCTATATGTTCTGGCAAAGTGAGCTGCGGCAATTTTTTGATTTAACCCGCCGAAAACAGGCATCGAATATCTGAACCAATCACGCGTGTAAGCGCCGGGCGTTGTGGCATACCATGTTCGAATCGTGATCAGACCCGCTGCTATTATTAATGTCAGGTATAATCCATACGCCCTGATCCAGGAACTGAGATCGAGCAGGATTTGCGTTGGCCGCGGAAGCTCACTCTGGAAAGACTCGAACAGATTT